>NZ_JAIJZQ010000006.1:0-104270 GCF_019754195.1 Streptococcus sp. 2018037 | reverse complement strand
TAGCCTTGGCCACCTAGCCTAACAGCTTCAAACCTGTTATCAAATGAAATCATCAACTTACTCAAACATAGTGAAACATCTAATTCTTGACTAAGGTAAGGTGGCTAACTTCATTATAGAACTTTCAATATGAACTATATATTGTGTAAAAAAAAGAAAATCAACTTTTTGTATACTAGATATTGATTTTTATTTTGTGAAGTGCTACACTAATAGAAGTGAAGAATTTTGGAGGTTTGTCAGATGAATGTGCAAGAAAATGTCTTACCGAGTATAGAATTATTGGTTTTGAAACGTGATGGACGGACAGTATCCTTTGACCAGGATAAGATTTTTTCTGCTCTTCAGCGGGCGAACCAAGAATTAGAACATCCTGTTTCAGAGGCAGGGTTAAAAATTGTATTAGAAGCTGTTTTGGCTGAAATTGGTCGCCGATTTGAGAAAGATGTTCAAATTTACGAAATTCAAACGGTCGTTGAACAGGAATTGTTAAAGGCTCATTTATATGATTTGGCGGAGCTTTATATTCAATACCGAACACGCCGTGATTTTCGCCGTCATCAGGCTACCGATATTAATTTTGAGATTCATAAGCTGTTGAGCAAGGACCAGTCTGTGGTCAATGAAAATGCCAATAAGGACGCGGATGTGTTCAACACTCAACGGGACCTGACAGCAGGTATTGTCGGCAAGTCTATCGGTCTCAAATTATTGCCAGCTCATGTGGCCAATGCCCATCAAAAGGGGGACATCCATTATCACGACTTGGATTACAGCCCTTATACACCAATGACTAACTGTTGTTTGATTGATTTTAAAGGGATGTTGGCACAGGGCTTCAAGATAGGAAATGCGGATGTAGAAAGTCCAAAATCAATTCAAACAGCTACGGCTCAGATTTCACAAATCATTGCCAATGTGGCTTCTAGTCAATATGGTGGTTGCTCAGCTGACCGTATCGATGAAGTTTTGGCGCCCTATGCGGAACTCAATTACCAAAAGCATTTGAAAGATGCCAAGGATTGGGTGTTAGCAGACAAGCAAGAAGAATATGCGCGTGCTAAAACGCAAAAAGACATCTATGACGCTATGCAGTCTTTGGAGTATGAAATCAATACCCTTTTTACTTCCAATGGACAAACACCCTTTACCTCACTCGGTTTTGGGTTAGGGACATCGTGGTTTGAGAGAGAAATTCAAAAAGCGATTTTGAACATTCGTATCAAGGGTCTGGGGCGCGAAGGTCGGACAGCTATCTTTCCTAAGTTGATTTTCACAGTTAAGCGTGGATTGAACTTGGAGCCAGATTCTCCAAACTATGACATCAAGCAATTGGCGATTGAATGTGCAACCAAGCGTATGTATCCAGATATGCTTTCTTATGACAAGATTGTTGAGTTGACAGGTTCCTTCAAGGTGCCAATGGGCTGCCGCTCTTTCCTTCAAGGTTGGAAGGATGAAAATGGGCAGGATGTGACATCTGGTCGTATGAACCTAGGTGTCGTGACCGTCAATTTGCCACGGATTGCCATGGAGTCTGCAGGAGATATGGATAAGTTCTGGGAAATTTTTGCAGAACGCATGGCCATTGCCAAGGATGCTCTGGTCTACCGAGTGGAACGAGTGAAGGAAGCAATTCCAGCCAATGCTCCAATTCTCTATCAATACGGGGCATTCGGCAAACGCTTGGCTAAGACAGACGCAGTAGATGAAGTCTTTAAAAATCGTCGAGCAACCGTATCTTTGGGCTACATTGGTTTGTATGAAGTTGCGACAGTATTTTACGGTGGCGAATGGGAGACCAACCCAGAGGCAAAAGATTTCACGGTGGATATTATCAAGAAAATGAAAACCTTGGTTGAAGATTGGTCGGATGAATATGGTTATCATTTCTCAGTTTATTCGACACCATCTGAAAGCCTGACAGACCGCTTCTGCCGTATGGATATAGAGAAATTTGGCATTGTAAAGGACATTACGGATAAAGAATATTACACTAACAGTTTCCATTATGATGTACGTAAAAATCCAACACCATTTGAAAAACTGGATTTTGAGAAAATTTATCCTGCTGTAGGTGCCAGCGGTGGCTTTATCCACTACTGTGAATACCCTGTGCTGCAACAAAATCCAAAGGCCTTGGAAGCAGTTTGGGACTATGCCTATGACCGTGTAGGTTACTTGGGGACCAATACTCCGATTGACCATTGTTACGCTTGCGATTTTGAAGGTGATTTTGAGCCTACGGAGCGTGGTTTCAAGTGTCCAAGTTGCGGAAATAGTGATCCTAAATTGGTAGATGTTGTTAAACGAACTTGTGGGTATCTAGGCAATCCACAGGCACGTCCGATGGTAAAAGGTCGTCACAAGGAAATTTCGGCGCGTGTGAAACACATGAATGGGTCGAGCTTATAAGTAATAAACAGACTATGTAGAGCTTCCACAGTTCCAGTTAGCTGTGGAAGTTTATTATAAACGAACAAGAGATAAAAAGGAGGAGAAAACAATGGGAAAATATCAACTAGACGATAAGGGGAAGGCCCTGGTGACACGCTATCATGAGAAGAATTCTAATGTGAAGCAGGATAAAAAAGCGCGTGTGCAGGAATTGCTCAAACAAGCAAAAAACAAGAAAAAATAGTATGGACTATACAGATATTAGTATTCTCCATACCAATGATATGCATTCCTACATGGAGAATTTTCCAAAGAAGGCACAGCTGATTGCGAACATTCGGGATGGTAATGAGAAAAAGGGGATTCTGACCTACAGACCGGTCTCCACCCTCAGATGTGGGGCATTGTTCCAGGCGGTGAGGGTTTTATGGTCAATGGCAGAGCAGTCGAGCTAGACAAGGTCTATCAGATTGTGACCAACTCTTTTGTTTGGAGCGGCAAGGACAACTATGATGATTTCCACAAGGCAGAAATTGTGCAGGACTTGGGACTGGATATTGACATTATCAGCGAATTTTTCAAGAGACAATACGGAGGCTAGAATGGAACTAAGAAGACCAACTGTGGCGGATAAGGAAACGATTTTGGATATGTTGGCCGAGTTTGAAGCGGCAGACTCTGCTATGGACGGAGGTTTTATCTCTAGGGATGTCGACTTTGAAGACTGGATTTTGAGAAACCAAGATTATGAGGCAGGTCTCAATCTACCAGACGGTTTTGTTCCTTCCATTCAATATGTATCATTTGACCAAACAGGTCGAGCCCTTGGTTTTCTCAGTCTACGCCTACGGCTCAACGATTTCCTGCTCAATAAAGGCGGTCACATCGGATATTCCGTTCGCCCGACCGAGCGAGGAAAGGGCTATGCCAAGGAACAACTTCGACTTGGTTTGCAGAAGGCGGCTAGTAAAAATATCGCCAAGGTCCTCGTGACCTGCTCGGCAGACAATCAAGCCAGTCGCCGCACGATTGTGGCTTGTGGTGGGGTTTTGGAAGATGTTCGAGACGGGGTAGAAAGATACTGGATTGAGGATTAATGGGAGTGACAAACTACTGAATCAAAACAGGAAAGGAATTGAGATTGGTTCTGCACTAGGCTTGCTGGGATCAATCCGAGCTAAAGCATTGGAAGTACCATTTATGGATAAAAACAGTCTGTGTACTGGTAAAACGGAATTCATCCAAACGATCAGATTTCATTTGCTTATGCTCAGGTATTTGAAATGAATAATCCTAAACCACAAGAATGGAAGAGCGAGGAACTTAGTCAAGGGCGAATAATGGACTACAAAGCCTTTAACTTTGTGGATGGAGAAGGAGTCCGTTGCTCTCTATATGTTAGTGGCTGTCTGTTTCACTGTGAGGGCTGCTACAATGTTGCAACCTGGTCTTTTAAAGCTGGGATTCCCTATACCAAGGAGCTTGAAGACCGCATTTTAGCAGACTTGGGTCAGCCCTATGTGCAGGGCCTAACCCTCTTGGGTGGCGAGCCTTTTCTGAACACAGGCACGGTCCTCCCACTCGTAAAGCGAATTCGGAAAGAACTGCCAGAAAAGGATATTTGGTCTTGGACAGGCTACACATGGGAAGAAATGATGTTAGAAACTCCGGATAAGTTAGAGTTACTATCCTATTTAGATATTCTAGTTGACGGCCGCTATGACCGTACCAAGCGCAATCTCATGTTGCAATTTCGAGGCTCATCGAATCAACGCATCATCGATGTACAGAAATCATTACAGGAAAAACGAGTTGTCCTGTGGGATAAGTTAAAAAAATAGAGGTTAGCATAGACTTAAATTTCACCTCAAATATTGAGATAATCTGTATTATAAAACGCATAAAATCATATTGCTAAAAACATTGATTTTATGCGTCTTTCTATTTTTTGAGCTTTTATCTAGCCTCTATTTTTGAATAAATTTTGATTCTATAGCTTGTGTAGTGGGTAATCTCACAACAGAGATTATGGAGCTTTTTAGTGAATCAAAAAGTTTGTGAGTAGTCCTGCCATGGTTCCAGCAATAATATCTTTTATCATGCTGTTGTTTAGAAGACTCTGGTTTTTAGAAACAGTATCTTGAAATTTATCATTATTTTTTTCCTTGCTTGCCTCTAACAATTGAGTGAAAACGGAAAGAATTCCTTCAGACAGGATGTATTGATTTTCAGATATGATATTTTGTAAGCTTAAACTAATATCATCCCATGGAATATCATTGATATTTGTGTCTACATTTTTTGAGTTATTTATGATGTTTGAATTTGATATTGCATCTCCGTTATGGGCTGTTGTATTATTATTTCCTAAGACATTATTATCCCCTGAAACATTTGTTTGTGTACTTCCTGATTTAAAGACAGTTTGATTTTCGATTTTTTCATTTTTAATATCAATTAAAAAATTGTTCTGCAGTGAGCTATCAAATGATTTTGTAACAGCATTGAAAACCTGATTGCGAAACTGGCTATTTTTAAAAAAGAGGTAGTAGTTTTTACTGGAACCCAAGTTAAAAATAATGTAATATTTGTCTTTTAAATGCTTTTTATATTTGGAATAGACTATGAAACCGTACAACGTTAATAACAATACACCAATGAATGGTGGGATTAGGCTGATAAAGAATAGTACTATTAAGATAATGTAATCCATCAACGTAACTGGGGATTGCAATTCACTTTTGTAGAGCATGGAAATATTATTAATTTGTATGCAATTGTTTCTCGTTAAAATTGTGTTGTTTTTTATTGACAATTCATCGGTTTCGATTGTGTAGTTTTTATCGGAGTTTAGGCTTTTTAATTTTTCTAATAGTTCATTCATAATTATTCTCCTTCATATAAACTTATTATGTTAAATTAGACTAAATGTTGTGCTCGTTTGTTTTGCTTATTCATATTGATATTACATGCTTATCCAAGTCTGGTGCATCAGATAGCTTGCGCTAGATTAGTTTAGCGAATACCTACATAAAAAGAAAAACACATTTATTATACCTGTAAATGTTCAAAAAGTCAAACCGCAATAAACAAACGCGCAACGTTATTGTTAGGTAAAATGTAACAAATTCATCGCTATTCTAGAGTTTATGGCTTAAGCAGTCGGTACAATCCTTATACATATGACTGATGGCTTTGTCCTGATTATTCGTTATGAAGGAAATAGAAGTTGAGAATCATGATGAAATTCGTAGATTGGTGACTTTTAATGAAGAAAAGTTTAAAAAATGAAGCGTAGAACAAATCCACTCCAAAAATGAGAAAAAGCCTTGATAAATCAAGACTTTCCTCATATCAACCAATCCTCCCTGTAGGGATCGAACCTACGACCCACGGATTAAGAGTCCGCTGCTCTGCCAGCTGAGCTAAGGAAGGTAAAAAATAAAAATGCTGTATTGGTACCGGTTATCCATGGATTGTATTGATCCCGCACGCTAAAAGCAGGTGGGTGACGCGTTTCTAACTTAGTTGCTTCTGGGTGTGCCAGCTTGCATACTGTCAGAGGATCTTTGTCTCCCTAGTAATACAAAAATAGTCGGTCAACACATAGGTATGAATTCGTATACCACAGCAGTTCTTATTTATGATTTAATAATACCACTTTTTTTTGAAAAATCAAGAGAAAAATGGCAAAAATGTAAGCGGTGTCAAAGGATATGTGCCAAAAAACCAGTTCTATCAAGGATTTTGGCGTCTATTTTTTTTCAAATTTTTTATCTTTTCTTGGGTCATACCCAAGGCACGCTCGTATTTTCCGGTGTCGTTGGCGGTGAAGTAGTCCGCATTCAGTAACTTATCGGGCAGGTATTGCTGGTCCACCCATTTTTCAGGATAGGCATGCGGATACTGGTAGCCAATGGCATTTCCCAGCTCTTTACTACCAGCATAATGCCCGTCCCGCAGGTGATTTGGGATAGGTAGATGACCGTTTTTCCGCAAATCAGCCAGAGCTGCATCCATAGCCAGATAGGCAGAATTGGACTTGGGAGAAAGAGCCAAATCGACTACCACATTGGCAATCAAAATCCGTGCTTCTGGAAAGCCGATTTTCTGGGCAGCTTCAAGGGCCGTCACCGTATGAATCTGAGCCTCTGGATTGGCCAAGCCGATGTCTTCGTAGGCGATGACCGTCAAGCGACGAGCCAGGCTAGGCAGGTCTTCCGCCTCAATCAAACGAGCGGCGTAGTGGAGGCTGGCATTGACATCGCTACCCCGAATGGATTTTTGCAGAGCCGAGAGGATGTCGTAGTGGGCATCGCCGTTCTTGTCCATGCTGATGTAGGACTTTTGCAGGCTATTTTCCACGGCGTCCAGATCAATGTGGCGGCTACCGTCATCACTTTCCTTGGTCGAAAGCACAGCTAATTCTAGCGAATTGTAAGCAGCACGTAGGTCACCGTTGGTGGCGTTGGCTAGGAAATCCAGAGCCTCAGGCTCAATGGTAATGGGGAAGTCAAAACCACGTTCACTGTCTGTCAGAGCCAGTTCCAAGGCCTGTCGGATGTGGCTGGTTTGCAAAGGTTGTAATTCAAAAATCTGCACTCGACTGCGAATGGCAGGCAGAATTGAGAAGAAGGGATTTTCCGTCGTTGCCCCAATCATGATGATATTGCCATTTTCCAAGAGAGGAAGCAGAAAGTCCTGTTTGGTCTTGTTGAGGCGGTGGATTTCATCGAGCATGAGGACCAGGCCGCCAGAAAATTTAGCTTCTTCAGCGATTTCCTGCAGGCGTTTTTGGTTGTCCGTCGTGGCATTAAAGGTTCGAAAGGCATACTTGGTCGTACCAGCAATGGCGGATGCAATCGAGGTCTTGCCAATCCCTGGCGGACCGTAGAGAATCATGGACGACAGCATATTGGCATCAATCATGCGACGGATAATCTTTCCAGGACCGACCAGGTGTTCCTGACCGATGACTTCATCAATGGATTTTGGCCGCATACGAAGGGCGAGATTGGCTGGCATAGGCTTCCTTTCAGTGCATTTATGGTATAATCATTATACTACAATTTTAGGATTTGGAGAGAAACGAAGATGGCGGAGTTGACGGTGGGTGTTTTGGAAGAATACTTGCGTGACCACTATGGGACGACAGTTCCAGAGCAAAGTCTCTTTATGAAATTAGTGGAAGAAATTGGTGAAGTGGCAGAGCTACTGAATCAGCGTTCAGGCCGCAAGATGATGGATTGCGAAGACGACAACTCTGCTCGTCTGGCAGAAGAATTAGCTGATGTTATTCACTATGCTGTAGCCTTGGCAGCGGTGAATCAACTAGATTTAACCAAGTCCATTTTGAAGAAAGACAAGCAGGCTTCCGTCAAATACGGTCGAGAAATAAATTTATTGGAATTTATAGAAAAGAGGAAATAGAATGGCAAAACATGGCTTTTTAGATGTGCTGGAAGCGGCACTGGATAAACATTTTACCTACGATTATGAACTCAACTGGGACAAGAAAAACCACGCGGTTGAGTTGGCCTTCATCTTAGAAGCACAAAATGCGGATGGGATTGAAACGGTGGACGACGAAGGCAATGCCTCTGCAGAGGATATTTTCCTAGAGGAGTATGTCCTTTTCTACAACCAGGACAAGTCTCGCTTTGACGAGGAAGACTACCTGGTCGCTCTGCCATTTGATGCCAAGAAGGGCTTTTCAGCAGAGTTTCTGACCTACTTCGCAGATTTCCTCAAGGATACCGCCGACCAAGGTTTAGACGACCTCATGGACTTTTTGGCGGACCCAGAAGCCCAAGAATTCGCGATTGCTTGGGATAGCGAGGCCTTTGAAAAAGGCAGAGCAGACTTGGTGGAGGGGGAATTTTACCCATATCCGAGGTATTGAGATGGTTCATGAAATGTTACTGGCTCCAAAGCCTTTTGAAATGATGAAGTCTGGTCAGAAGACCATTGAGCTACGACTTTACGATGAGAAGCGCAAGCATATACAAATTGGAGATCGCATCCGTTTTTATTGTACAGAGAATCAGACGCAAACGATCGAGGTGCAAGTATTAGATCTTCACATATTTGATAATTTTGCTCAGTTATACAAAGAACTGGATTTATTGTCTTGTGGGTATACGCAAAGCAGCATCAGAGGGGCGAAACCAGAAGATATGGAAGTTTACTATTCGCGAGAACAGTTAGAACAATATGGTGCAGTAGGTATAGAATTGAGGGTAATAGATTCTATTTGACATTCCGTTTTCTCTCTTGCTTGACTGCAGGTGAAACTTTTGCTATTATAAAAATAGAAAAGGCGCTGAGTTCCAGCTCAACGCCCAGTAGGACCGCTAAACGGTGGTTCAGTTCGTTAGATTAAATAACCGTCAGAACTGTGTCAAAGTTTGCTGACGGTTATTTTTTATCTCGAATAGCTAAAATGATGACGATTATCAAGCTCAGCATTTCAACAAGTAGACTTGCGAATGTGAGCATGACAATCAGTCCATCAGCTACGGACAAAAGCATTCCTCCTTTCTAGCAGATTTGCTGTCCACTTTCATGGGCATCACCTCCGTTCAGAAACTTGGAACCACCGTCTCAAACTTTCCTACACATGTTTATTCGCAGTGCGATTAGAAAATTTCCGAAAAAGTATTATTAGGGCTCCATCGCGTAACATTAACTTGTAAAATAGGCTAGAAATCGGTACAATAATACAGTGATTGACGCATAGAAAAGAAAAGGAACAAGAAACATGAACTCATGGCAAGAATTAACGATTCACGTTCATCGTGATGCAGAAGAAGCAGTTTCAAATCTCATGATTGAAACGGGCAGTCAGGGGGTGGCCATTAGCGACTCGGCTGACTATGTGGGACAGGAGGACCGTTTCGGTGAACTTTATCCCGAGGTGGAGCAGTCAGATATGATTGCGATTACGGCTTATTATCCTGATACTGTAGATATTGAGGAAGTTAAGGCAGACTTAGCAACTCGCTTGGCGGATTTGACAGGCTTTGGCTTGGAAACGGGTCAGGTCAGCCTAGAAAGTCAGGAACTGACAGAGGAAGACTGGGCGGACAACTGGAAGAAATACTATGAGCCAGCCCGCATTACCCACGATTTGACCATTGTGCCATCTTGGACCGACTATGAGGCGACTGCTGGTGAGAAGATTATCCGTCTGGATCCAGGCATGGCTTTCGGTACGGGTACTCATCCAACCACCAAGATGAGCCTCTTTGCTCTTTCTCAGGTCTTGCGTGGTGGCGAAACGGTTATCGATGTTGGTACAGGCTCAGGCGTTCTCTCTATTGCTAGCTCTCTTCTTGGGGCTAAGGAAATCTTTGCTTACGATTTAGATGAAGTGGCGGTGCGTGTGGCTCAGGAAAACATTGACCTCAATGCCAATACTAGCAATATTCATGTCGCAGCAGGCGACCTGCTTCGTGGCGTTGATATTAAAGCGGAAGTTATCGTTGCCAACATCTTGGCGGATATTCTCATCCATCTGACCGAGGATGCCTACCGTCTGGTCAAGGACGAGGGCTACCTGATTATGAGCGGCATCATCGCGGACAAGTGGGACATGGTGCGAGCATCTGCGGAGGCGGCAGGCTTCTTCCTCGAAACCCACATGATTCAGGGCGAGTGGAATTGCTGTATCTTCAAGAAAACAGCTGACCGCTCAGGTGTGATTGGAGGCTAGGATGCAGCAGTATTTTGTCAATGGCAGAGCACCGCAGGGCCTTTTCCAGATTAAGGATAAGGACACTGCCAAGCATATGTTTTCTGTCATGCGCTTGCAGGCAGACGACCAGATTGTCCTGGTATTTGATGACGGGATCAAACGCTTGGCGCGTGTAGTGGACAGTCAGAGCCAATCTGTTGAGATTATCGAAGAACTGGCAGATAATGTTGAATTACCCGTTTCCGTGACCATTGCCATGGGCTTTCCAAAGGGAGATAAGCTCGAATTTGTCGCCCAAAAGGCAACGGAGTTAGGCATGGCAGCCCTCTGGGCCTTTCCAGCTGACTGGTCCGTGGTCAAATGGGACGGTAAAAAACTGGCAAAAAAAGCAGAAAAGTTGGAAAAAATTGCCCAAGGCGCAGCCGAGCAAAGCAAACGCAATCGCGTTCCAGCTGTTCGCTTGTTTGAGAAAAAATCGGATTTTCTAGCTCAACTAGCAGGATTTGACCAGATTATCCTAGCCTACGAAGAGGCTGCCAAAGAAGGTGAACAAGCTAATCTAGTAAAAATCTTGTCTGGCTTAGAACTCGGCCAATCAGTCCTTGTCATTGTCGGTCCAGAAGGTGGCGTGTCGCCTGAGGAAGTAGCCGCATTTGAAGGAGCAGGAGCGGTCAAGACAGGTCTGGGTCCTCGTATCTTACGAGCGGAGACGGCTCCACTCTACGCCCTTTCTGCCATTAGCTACGCGACGGAATTGATGAGGTAGTCCATGTTTGCTTTAGGTACGATTATCAATACGGTGGTCATTGCCCTGGCAGGTTTGCTAGAGTCTTGGTTTGGACATTTACTGAAAGAACGGCATCAGTCGGGGTTGACGATGGGGAATGTTTGAGTCTTTCTTGAACCTGTTAGAATCCTTTGATTATTGGGGTATAGATAGTTAAATGGTAATTGGTTTCAATAATGAAATTGATTCTGATAAAAAACCAGGCAAGTGGGAAAGACGACTATTCCTAGTAGAGTCCGTCTTCTTATCCTTGCCTAACTTCAGTTATGCCTGTGGCTCATTGCCTCATACTAAAAGTAAATTAAAAGACTATAAAATACGAATTGCTGTGATTTTCTTTACAAATCCTATATCCAACTTTTTTACCTCACTTTTGATTTCTAGGGTCAGGCTGAAACAGTTTCTTGGGCTGTCTCAGCACAAACTTTGTTTGTTCAATTTCTAACCTCAAGCAATTCTCTCAGATTGCTAGAGCAATCAACTACTGCACTGAGATATTGATACTAACTTAAAGAAGTGGCGTTGTACTTTTTACCTAGCTGGGCTATTATTTGTGCTAGATTACCTGTGAGTAATTTTTTATTCATGCATGTTAGGCTAAAAGGTGAAAAGTCCTTTTTAGGTAGTTCGGGAATTCTTTATCAAGAATTCAGGGAAGACTCATATATATTAGCTCGGAAATATGAGTTTTTTACAACTAAAATAGCGTCGCCGAAATATTTAAGCTACATCTTTTATTCAATCGAATCCGAAATTAGTCTCTTAATGATTTTGAGAAAAAGTATAATTTTATATATAAAAACGAACAAAATTAGTTTTAGGGTATCTAGAAACTAGTATTGTTCGTTTTTTGTTTTGTTTATCAATCTGCAGAATGACCAGATGAGGTATTTCAAAAAAACAACTCTTTTTGTCCTAGACTCATTAGAGAGTCAGTGTTTGAAATGTAATATGGTGTGATGCATATTTTTTGAAATATGGTTATTTTTATATTAAGGTGACTCTTGTCATTTCCAGATGTTCTTTTTCTATTTTTTCTGTGTTTCTCGCTAAATGTCGCTTGATTTTAGAGGGAAATCAAGTAAGATTGTATA
Source organism: Streptococcus sp. 2018037 (assembly GCF_019754195.1). Classification (NCBI taxonomy): domain Bacteria; kingdom Bacillati; phylum Bacillota; class Bacilli; order Lactobacillales; family Streptococcaceae; genus Streptococcus; species Streptococcus sp. 2018037. The sequence goes on along the minus strand of NZ_JAIJZQ010000006.1, from coordinate 92,296 downwards.
TGGAAAAAATCTGTATAAGTGTTATTGTAAAAAGTGAAAACTAGAGGAAGATTGCAGGGAACTTACGGCGATTTGCTATTTATATTATAGTAAATTGAAATAATGGTATTTGAACTATCAATTTCATGTAAGCTTAATAAGTATTAAAGTTGATTTTGTTTATATTTAGAACCGAAAAAGATAATGTCCCTGTATCTCAACTTTAGCAGATTTAGACACAAACCAAGGAGTACGAGATGATAGAATTTAGAAAGAAAGCAGTTCAATTAGCTAGTTTAATGTCAGTTTTTTTTCTATGCACGTATAGTTTTACAGATGCGATGTGTATCATGGCAGAAAGTTTGTCGACCGATGGTGCTTCAAGAATAAGACGCACCTATATCGAAGACAAAAAGGAGGACAAAGATAGATTAAATATTGAGTTAGTAGAATCGTTGTCTAGTCCAAAGACTATAGGTCAAAAAATTACAATAGATAAGCAGAGTTTAGCTACACAGAATTTTAACGAAAAAGGTATAGTAGTTATCACTCAAAAAGGGCTAGAGTTAAAGAAAGATGATTTAGAAAAAGGTTGGAAACTAGATGAGTCATATAACGAGAAGGACCTAGCTATAACAAAGAGTGAGACAGAAAAACGCTCTCTTTCAAATGAATTAGATGTATTGTCAAAAACTGTAGAAGAACTTCCAGTGTATGGAGAAAACTACCATTCCTATAGACTGCTGCCAACAACAGAATTGGATTATTCGGCAGATAATGTAAGTCTGACTTTAAGTTTTACCAAGGTTAGTGAGGTTATTAAGGGGGAGTTAGTAGCGGTAGTAGCTGCGGATCATATCGCATATTTTAAAGCTGAACCGAGTGTCTTTAAGGAGTATTCTCAAGTTAATGAAAAGCCTTCATCTACTGAGGATGTCAATGTAGTAAGTCCTTCTCAAGACCCACCCGTCTCTGAAACAAAAGAAAATGTACCTGACAATCCAGAATCACAAGGAAGTTCAACAGTTCCAGAGTCAGAGCAATCTGTGGATGCTTTGGTCGAACAACGAGGAGTTATCTGTATCAAATTAACAAAATCTAGTTCTGAACAAGAAGAGGGCATTGAGGATGCTGAAAATGAAGCCATCGAAGGTGCTACATTTGAGGTGCGTAATGTAGAAAGTGAAAATCTTGTTTATACTGGTCAGACAGATAAAGATGGTCTCCTAACGATTTCAAATCTTCCGTTGGGAAACTATGCGGTAATTCAAAAATCTACCATAGATGGTTATGAGATTTCTGCCACAAAAGAAGTAGTGGAGTTAACAGTAGCTCAATCAAGACAAAACGTCTCAATTAGCAACTTCCCTAAAAATCCTTTAGAAGGACTTATGCTGAACTCAATATTGGATTCATCTTTGATGCCGCGTTCAGCGAGAGTAGCACGTTCGCTACTTGATGTTTCATTATTTGATAATCCTACTGTGACAGGAAATGCAAATGCCACTACAACGACCACCGTATTCGGGAATAAAACAACAACCATCACGCGTGAAGAGTCAAATATAAAATACATTTTTAAACCTATTACAATTTCAATTCCAGGTATTTATCAAAGCTATTCACAAGATGGTGTCTTGAAGAAAAAAGAGGTAGTGGTTGACCCCACTACCAATACAACAAAAATCATTTGGGAATACACTACTACGGTAGGCGGTGCCAATAGCAATATCACCTCCATTAGAAATGCTTTCTCAACAACAACTGACTCTGGTTTGGGTGAACCTAAAATTATTTCTATTACGAAAAATGGCACTCCGATAACAACTAATACGACATACTTCGGTAGTTCAGATAATTTTAAGTCGGCTACTGATAATTTACCAGTTGGAAACGGGACGTATGTCTATACGATTGAGACTCCTGTGGTGATTCCAAGTGATAACTATAGTTTGGATTATCGGTCGGAAGTAACTGTTAATGCTCCAAAGGGTAGCAAGCTTACCTATAATGGCACATCGGTTACCCTAACTCAGACGGAAACACGTACCTTATCAACAGCAGACACCATTACGCTTCCAGCTAAAAATGATGGTGGTCCTCTAGGGGACTTAAAAGTAGATACGGTCAATACTTCCAATACCAATCGTACAATTGGTAAGTATCGTGATAATGACGATAAGGTCATCGAATGGACTAGTTCACAACTAAATGATACGTCGACACCCCAAAGTTTTACATTTGATGTTGCTCTAGATAGCTCACAAGCTGTCCATGAATATAAGGTTTATATATATGAACCAAGTAATGGAACCTATACTGAAACTAAAGCTGAAAAGGTCATTACGTCTGGGAACCAGATTACGGTTGACAATGTTCCGGCAGGTGCGGTCGCTTTGGTTAAGACAGTGACAAATGTGAAAGATGAAAAAGTTAACCACACCATTTCAGGAGCACAACTGGAGGCGCTGAAGGGTGATATAAAAATCCAGAAGAATTGGGTGAACGAAGCTACACCAGTGACTACTACCTTTAAAATAACTGGTGGGACAATCGATCAAACCCAAACACTGTCTGCAGATCAGTCAGCTATTACGGTAAATGATGTTCCTAAATTTTCAGGGACAGGTTCGACAGCGACGAAGAAGCGGATTCCCTACGAAGTAAATGAGGTTGTACCAGATGGTTACATCTTAACATCTGCTATATTTGATCTCGAAAGCCTGACTTATCTTTTTAATAACAAGAAAGACGAGTCTTCAACTATCCAGCCAGATTCCTCGGGGCTTCCTACCAATTATGGGATTACCTCTGTTGAGCCAATTGACATTAACTACATTAAGTACCAAAGTGGTAGTACTGTTTGGGGGGGATTTAGTGGATCGTTGAAACTTGGGTTTAAACTCCCACCGCATGCTCAGGAGGGGGATAGCTTTACCGTTCAGCTCCCAGAAGAACTGAAATTGGCACACCCAGCCAATCCAAATCAGGAGTGGACTCCAGTCTATGATAATAGCGGTCGAGAGATTGCAAAGGTCTATCATACGAAGGAAAGAGAACTTAAGTTTGTCTTGACGAAGAATGCTTACTCTGTTTCAGAATATAGCGGTTGGTATACCATTGGAGGCGAAACAGGTAATATCATTCAAAAGAACAATGATACTTCTTTCCGAGGTCCGTATCTTACAGGTGTTGACCCAGTTTTGCCAAAGTGGTATGAGGGTGAAAATGCCCGGTCAACACTCTTAACGAAAAAACTAATCTTTAAAGGGAGTTACTCGGGAGGAGCCTTCTCTTATAGTGATAAGACAGTCACGACGGCTGGTACTCTTAATGCTACAAATAATGGCTCTCGTCAAGGGGATCTTCATCAGTTTGATGGAGTGAACAAATACGAGTATGAGCAAGGGAAAGACTACATCACGTGGGACTTGATGTTTAATACTGGTGGAGGAAATGCTGATGCTGGTATTTTAGCAAGTAGACATAAATTCTGGGATTATATCCATGAAGGAATGGCACTCTATTCAGACGGTAATGTTGCATCGAGTATTCCGAAAGATATAGAGTTCTTTATCGCGGATGGAACTGCAGCAGCTTCTTATGTGAATCCAGTAAAGATGACTTTAAAAGGAACTTCTACTATCAGAGGAACTACCCAGTATCACTACCAAGTTCAGGGAACTGATATTGGTGTGGCTGTTTATATTAAGCCAGAGAGACACTCAAATTCAGCCTTTGATAATTTCACCTCTACTCATACGCTTGAGTTTTACTACGAAAACATTGGGAATAAGACAATCGTCGCTCGTATCAAAATGCGCAAAGTAAGAATAACAAATACTTACTACTATTACAATGGTGCGATAAGGGCCTACAATACTGGTGTGAAAGGTGCAACTTATATTTACCGCCGTGCGGCAGAAACTACGGCACGTGGTGGCGCCTATCCGACAGACTGGTACAGTTTAAAGCTGAAAAAAGTTGCGTATGAAAATGGTCAAAAGAAAGCCCTTGAAGGTGCAGTTTTCACCATATACGATGCTAATAAGAGACCTTACCAAACAGTTCGAAGTAGTGCCAATGGTGAGTTCACCTTCTCAGAACTCTTAGCTGGTACCTACACCTTTAAAGAAACTAGTGCACCACCTGGCTATATCTTAGATCCGACAGAGCACACTATTGTTGTAACCGATAATCAAAATATTACCATTGATGGGAAAAAATACGATGTCAATAAGCCAACAGAAGTTGTTAATACTAAATCAACTACACTTCAAATCAATAAATTTGAATTTGGTGAAAGTAAGCCATTGAAAGGAGCTGTCTTTAGACTGCAGAGTAAAAATGGTGGAAATTATGATGTCACAATAGGAGAAGTTCTTCCTGCAAGTCAGTTTATTTTCTCTAACCTCGCAAAAGGTATGTATACTTTGACGGAGACAAAAGCTCCTGCGGGTTATAAAACGATTCCTCCTCTTGATATTGAGGTTTATGAGGAAAACGGAGAGCTAAAAGTACGTAAATTAACAGACACTTCCAATACACAGACGGGAGCGGTAGAAGTTGTCAACGGAAACTTTAGTATAAATGTTGTTGACGAGGACTTTAGTACTGAGTTCACCAAGGTAAATGAGCAAGGTCAGCCACTCGCAGATGCAGTGTTTGAGCTTCGTCAGATAACCCAAACAGGCTACAAACGAGTTCTAACAGGCTTAACTTCAAATAGTCAAGGCAAGCTCCGTGTGGACCACTTGCAAGGTGGTACAACCTATGAACTTTGGGAAACTAGTGCGCCAGCAGGTTATAGTAAGTTAACAACAGCTGCGGCACGATTTACGGTATCTGAGACTGGAATTATCAGTTTTGAATCTGGTACTAGTGAGCGTATTATTAACCGCCCTCCAACTTATAAAGTTAAAGTTCAGAAAATTGATGCACTGACTGGACAGAAAGTAACTGTGCAGACACGTATTGGTATTACGGATAGCCAAGGAAATGCAATTGATGGGCAAATTTCAAGCTTTGACAATGGAGAGTTCAGCTTTTCTAAAAACTTTGCCCCAGGAACTTACTATATCAAAGAAGAAAAAATTCCATCGGGTTATATCGGCTTATCAGGTTTGGTACCATTCACTATTCGGGCAGATGGTATAGTAGAAGTGAATAGTGATTATCTTGAAGGTATTGATGTGACGACGAGCTCGCCAGATACGATTACGATAAAAGTCAAGAACTATCCACTCGGAAAATTCAAAGTTAGCAAGCGTGTTAAAGGGATTAGTGATTTGACCAACCTTATCACTGGACAAATGACTTTTACTTTGACAAAGAATGACGATCCGACCGTCACCATTGTCAAACAGCAAGCTGCAAACCAAGACTTTGTTTTTGAAAACCTCCAGCCTGGGGTCTATACTCTGACAGAAACACAAGCCCCATCTGGCTATATCAAATCGACAGAAAACTACACGATTTATGTTAATAGGGATGGCAGTGTCCGTTTCTACTCTGACTCGGATACAAGTAGTCACATAGCACGTGGTTTGCATGTGATAAAATCTGCAGAGATTGCTATGGCCTCTACCTATGGCTCTAGTACAGAAGATAAGGCGCTGGACGGTGATTTGACAACCGGTGCCTTGTACCAACTCTCAAGTTCGACTTTGAATGAGGGACAATGGTGGGGAGTGAACTTAGGTTCGCCTCAGCGCGTAACGCAAATTCGCTTTGCTCAAGGTAAAAATACCACAAACGGTAGTGACCATGACAAAATGGATAGCTATGCCCTTGAGTATTCACCGGATGGTATCACCTATCAATCAATTGGTAATTTCACCGAGACCGACCTTACTCAGACTGTAGATATCTATGCTCAATACATTCGTGTACGGAATCTACAGACGGGAACAAATAGATGGTTGGGAATCCGAGAATTGCAGGTAAGTGTTCGAGATGCTACCCAAACGATTGAAGCAGGTGGAAGTGATGTTGCCGCTAATGTTATTAAAATCGGTAACATCGAAAATCCAGAGTTCAAAATTGAGAAAGTAGATGCGAATAACAAGCAAATATCAAAACCTGTTACCTTTAAGCTCTATAAAGTTGACGATAGTACAACAGAGGCAACTGTATCAAGCGCCTCTCTTGACGATACCAATCTCGTACAAACCTTGACATTTACAGGTCAAAGCAGTTTGACACGATTAACTGCGACAGCGCTTGGCAAATATGTTCTTGTAGAGACACAAGCACCAGAAGGTTATGACGGTTTGAGTGCACCGGTATTGTTGGAGTTATACGAAACAACGCAAGCTTATGCGGTAACGCAACAGAAAGCTGTGACACGTTTTAGGGTTTTAAATCAAACTAATTCGGTTAGTGTAACAGATTTACCTGGTGTTAGTGGTACTCTTGCAAATGCGATCAGCATTAAAGTGAAAAATAACGAGCGTAGGTACAATCTTAAAATCAAAAAACGTGATTATCACCATCCGACTCTTGGTTTAAATGCGCACTTTGAACTTGTTACAGAGGCTGGTCATCCAGTTGTAATTGATGGTGTTAATATGAAGGGAAATACAGATAATGCTGACAACAGTATCACCTTCTCGAACTTGCCAGTTGGCGTCTATATTTTGAAAGAGACAGTTGTTCCTACGGGAGGCTATCGCCCTGTTAATCAATTACAAGATACCAAATTTGAAATCCGACCAGATGGTAGTTTACAAATTTTAGAGTCAGATCCGAATATGGTGACAGTTGATACGTCACAAGGTGCTACCCTTGAGATCACCATCAAGAACTTCAAGCAATTTAAGTTCAGACTCCAAAAAACAGATAATCGTGACGAGAATCACCTTCTAAATGGTGCAACATTTAAAATTTACAGTGATCCAAACAATGATGGTGTTGAGGATACCGAAGTTGTTAGTGGTGTGACGAAAAATGGTCTCTTTGAAACATCTTTGAGTTTTGGTTACTACATTTTGGAAGAAACTGTTGCGCCAACGGGATATCAATTAAATCCTAAGAAATACCGTTTCCAGATAAACCATGATGGAACGACCAGACTTCATAATGGAGATAATCAGGTTACCTTAGCTGAAAGGGTAGATGGCGATAATGTTATTCTCTTTAACATGAAGAATACAAAACAAACAACCCACATCAAACTTGCTAAACGGTCTTATAGCGATCCTACGCAACGTCTTGTAGCAACGTTTGAACTAAGAGAAAGTGACAATCCTCAAGCGACAGCAGTTGTAAAAACAACGACTACAACAGGGGATGAAGTCCTCTTTGACAATTTAGCAGTAGGGAAAACCTATATCTTGAAAGAGATAGTAGCCCCTGACGGCTATCAAAAGATTGAGAAAGAATTCCACATTAATATTGGCGCAGATGGGGCTATCTCTATCCAAGATGGAGAGGACCTCGTCGGTCTAGACAATATGGATAATCACCTGATTATCGTGAAAAACCTCCGCAAAGGAGAATATCCGAAAACAGGTGGTATGGGTATCATTCCATATATTGCATTAGGGGGGGTGATGATGTTCATTGCTTTTGCCGTTGAGCAACGTCGGAAATATACTAGATAGTTCCTAATGTAAACAAAATAAGAAATAAAAAATAGGAGTATACAATGAAAAAATTGACGAAATTATTTTCGGTGTTTACTGTGTTCCTAACGGTGCTCGGTTCACTGATAAATATTAAACACTTAGTCCATGCCGAAGATACGGCTAGCACAACCGTTATTGTTCACAAAATCGTAATGAATAATGACGATTTCAATAAATTTACTTATGAAGAAAATTTATCCAAATATAATGGTAATTCAATTACTAACTTGCAGGGCTATTTCGGTAACTCGGCGAAAGAAGTTGAGGGAGTAAACTTCAAAGTATGGCAAAAAGTCGAGACAAAAGCCGAAGGTACTAAGACAGGTGTTGAACTTGGTATTGCTGGTGATAATGATAACTACAAACTTGACCTAAACTATCCAAATGGTGTGCTTACAAAAATTAATGGTGCAACATTCACTTTAGCTAATGGGATTTATATCTTCACTGAAGATAAAGAAAAGTCACCATACTACAACCAAAATGGTAGTGAATTGACTGGTATGAAAGCTGTACCATTCAAGCTTGAATTGCCACAGGCTAAAACAGATGGTTCTGGATACTTTGATACCCAAACTCCTCTTCATGTGTATCCAAAGAACACTGAAAACAAACCTGAAATCACAAAAACTTTTGGTGACGGTTCTAAGGATACAAAAGGTGTGAATATTGGAGACGATATTGACTATAAAATCACGACAACTGTTCCAAAAGATGCAGCCTACAAGACATTTGCTTGGGAAGATACCATGCTTAAAGGTCTTGACTTCAAGCTAAACTCACTACAAATCGCAGATGATAAAGGTCTTAACCTTGTAGCAAATACAGATTACACATTGATACAAACTGTACGTGGATTCATGGTGAAATTGAATGATAACGGTCTTGCGAGATTGGAAACTGCTGCTAAGAATGGAGAAGTGAAATTCACTTTGACTTATAAGGCTACTTTAAATGACTCAGCGAAAGTAGAGACTGAGATCCCTAACCAAGTAAAATTGATTTACGGTAACCGTCCAAGTGAATTTTCTGAGCCAAAATCAACAACTCCACCAAATGGTGAAATTATTGTTAACAAAACATGGGATACTGGTGTAAACCAAACAGAAGTTGTATTCGGTGTATATGAAAAAGGAACTGGTGTACGTGTAGGTGAAATTAAACTTGCAGCAGGTGTTAATACTGGAAAATTAACTGGTCTTGATGGTGCTAAAGAATACATTGTAATCGAAGAAACTCGCGTTCCAGGGGCGCTTCCTAGCTACTCAAATGGTGATGCAGGTACAATCAAAGTAAAAAACAATAAGAACCCTAACCCAGGTCCGCTTGTACCAGAAGAACCAAAAGTTGTTACATACGGTAAACGATTTGTGAAGACAGATGATAAGGATTTGGACAGTAGCGAAAAACTTCTAGGTGCTGAATTCATCGTTCGTAAAGATGGTGAAGAGTCATATCTTGCTTTGAAAGATACAGTAACACAAGCAAAAGAAATCGCAGATTATAAAGCAGCGGAAGCTGATTATTTAGCTACTGTTAAATCAGCCACAACAGACAATCCTAAAACTGATGAAATTAAGCAGAAGAAAAATGCTCGCGACACTGCTTACGAAAAGATGAACATGCAATGGATTTGGGTAGGTACTAAGGAAGGTGCGTTTACATTTGTATCATCAACAGATGGTAAGTTTGAAGTGAAAGGTCTTAAAGAAGGTAAGTATGAACTTATTGAAACCAAGGCTCCAGAAGGATTCGCTCTCCCTACTTCGCCTGTGAAATTTACTGTAGGAGTAGGTTCGTGGGGTACAATAGATGCATTGACAGCAGATAACTTCCAACAAATCAAAAACAAAAAAGTAACCATTCCACAAACGGGTGGTATCGGTACACTTGTCTTCACAATTGTAGGTTTGAGTACTATGGTATTTGCCTTTATCGCGATGAAAAAGCGTCAATCTGAAGAAGCTTAATTATTACTAGAAAGGAGGGGCAGATGAAAACAGTAAGACAAATAATATGTTGCCTTGTCGCTATAATGTGTGTATTATCATTGCCCTCGCTTTCACTCCAAGCGCAAGATTCTTTTGATGTTCAGGTTCATATTCCTCTCCCTAATGGAATAGATGCCAGTCAAGTTTCGACGGGTTTGGAGGCTTGGTACATCGCTTCAGAAGAACCCGTTTCTTCTGAACAGTTGGCAGATTCTTTATATCAAAAAAGTCGGTCTGAGTTGACCAGTCTCTATGGTGAGCCAATTTCTTCTCAAGCTCTTTCTCCAGAAGGTCAAGCCACTTTTCGAGGATTGACTAAGGGATGGTATTATGTTCGGCAAGTAGGAAAGCCTACGAGTCTAGAAGTTATCCCATTCTTGATGAATGTAGGTAGAGGTGTTACAAAGATTGAGGCTAAGGTCAGGAGACCTAGCGAAGAAAAGGGTAGTAAGCCGTTTTTAAAGGTATCAACCAGCACCGCCCCTTTATCTGGGGCAGAGTTTGCGGTTCTTGAGGAAGTAGGCGGAGAATTGAAGGAAGTGATAGTCGACGGCAATTCTTATCACGTCACTTCAAGTTCGAATGGTCAGTTTGTGGTAGGTCCTCTTCCTTATGGTACTTACTACTTAAAAGAGGTCAAGGCCCCTACTGGCTACATTTTATCTCAAGATACGATTCCTTTTGAAATAACCTCGGATTCACATGTGTCCGAGATCATTAAGATTAAGAATAAACCTGTTACACCTCCTGGAATTGAAATTCCATATACAGGAAATGTGGTGGTAATTGCAGTTTTATCTACCGGTATTTTGCTCTTCTTGCTAGGTTATCGCTTGGTAACTTATACTAAGCGATAACGTTTGACAGACTAGAATAGAGGGAAAATCCCATTGTCAGGTTGAATCTGGGGCAATGGGATTTTTCGTTTTAAAGTTGGATTATGGTATAATAAAAGTAGAATGTAGGGGATTTTATACTCTTCAAAAATCAAAATTATCCGTTGTCAACTAGCCTTGATGAACTCCAGTTCTGTCTTCGGCTTTGTTTCCCAGGCTACTTTTGGTTTTCATTGAGTATTAGCTTTGCAATGCAGTAGAAAGACAATGGAAGAATAATAAAGTTCGGATTATGATACAGAAAAAATCGGGAAAAACTACAAAGAGAAAAAAGAAAAGCAATATCCCCTTTTACTTGGTATTTTTGATTGGATTTGGGATTTTACTTTATCCTCATGTTTCTAATTTTTATTATCGATATGAGTCGGATCAGCTGACTAATTCTTTCGACCAAGAAAAAAAGACCTTAGCTTCTGAGGAGGTTAAGGAACGAATGGATTTGGCTCAAGCTTTTAATGAGAGTCTGAATAATGTGGTTTCGGAGGATCCGTATACCAAATCACGACATGAAGCTGGACGGGTAGAGTATGCACGGATGCTGGAATTGCATGAAAAGATAGGTTATGTTGAAATTCCAAAAATTGAGGTCAAGCTTCCTGTTTATGCAGGAACTTCTGAGACCGTTCTTCAAAAAGGTGTAGGGCATTTGGAAGGAACATCCTTACCGATTGGCGGGAGCGATACCCATACTGTCTTAACGGCTCATACAGGCTTACCCAAAGCTCGGTTATTCACAGACTTAACGAAGGTAAAAATCGGTGATACTTTCTACATTCACAATATCGTAGAAACATTAGCGTATGAAGTAGATCAAATAGTGGTTGCTGAACCAACTCAATTTGAGGAATTGCTGGTCAAGCCTGGGCAGGACTATGCAACCTTGCTAACCTGTACGCCTTACATGGTGAATACGCACCGTTTATTGGTACGCGGCCATCGTATTCCTTATGTTGCAGAAGAGCATCTTAAAGCGTCTGAAAATGCAGAGAAGCGTATTCTTATTCGTTATCTTCTTTATGCGCTCGGAATGTTTGTCGGTATTTTACTGATTTTCTTATTAACAAAAAGGCGGAAAAATAAAAAGAAAGTGACGAGTAATGATGAAACGTTCACAACTTAGAAAGGGAATGTCTAAACAGTCCATACTCTTGAAGCTTTTATTTCTCTTTGGTTTAGTAGTGACGCTGTATCCGTGGATTTCTCAATATTATTATCGTTATGACTCTGATTATAAAATCCAATCATTTTATGAACAAGCACAACAGTTACCGAGTGAAGAAGTTCTGAAAAGGTTGGAGCATGCTAGGGCCTACAACCAGACCTTGGAACCTCACAAATTGCAAGATCCTTACACAGAAGAAGAGAAGGCTGGGGTAGTGGAATACGCTCGTATGCTTGAGGTGAAGGAGAAAATTGGTTTTGTAGAAATTCCGAAAATCAACGAGCGAATTCCTATATATGCTGGTACAACTGAGGAAGTATTACAAAAAGGAGCGGGGCATTTGGAAGGTTCCTCCTTGCCAGTTGGTGGAGAAAGTACTCATACTGTGATTACGGCGCATCGTGGTCTTCCTAATGCTTCGCTATTTACCAATCTCGATCATTTAAAAGTTGGGGATCAATTCTACATTCATAATATAGCTGAGGTCTTGGCTTATGAGGTGGACCAGATTTTAGTTGTTGAACCGAATAATTTTGATCCTGTTATAGTTCAAAACGGAAAAGACTATGCAACCTTGCTAACCTGTACTCCTTATATGATTAACAGTCATCGTTTGTTGGTACGTGGACATCGCGTTCCTTATGAGCCGAAAGTTGCCATCAAGCAAAAACCGGCATTCTTTTTGGATATGCTAACGCTATCCTACTTGGTAGCCCTATTAATCATAGTAGTGATTGTTATTATCCTCCATCTTCTCCGTAGGAAGAAGTGTCAAAAGGGGGAAATGAAATGATGAAAAGAATAGGATATATTTTCATGTTGGTTGGTTTGTTGCTTCCTTTAGTGTTACTGACAAATATGTCAGTGCAGGAGTTTCAAGTTTTCCAACAGTATCAGTCTTATCGTAGGAATTCTAAATTCTTTTCGACAGAGCAACTCGAAGAAATTAAGGCTTATGGGGAACAGGTTAGTGGTGGTGACTTACCCACAGTTGATCCCTTTGCAGAGAAAAATGATTCAAATAGTACCGATGTGTTATCTTCTGAATTAATGGAAGGGGCAATTGGTTATTTGAGTATTCCAAAAATTGAAATTCGACAACCTATTTATGTTGGGGCAACCAGTGAACATTTAAATGATGGAGTTGCTTCTGTTATAGGAACAGCTTTACCTATAGGTGGAATAGGTCGACGAAGTGTCATTGCCGGTCACCGTAGTTGGTACAATGATCTCAGATTTTTCCGACTGTCAGAGTTGAGAGAAGGTGATAAGATTTTTATTGAGGTTGGCGGGAGGACGCTGACGTATTTGGTAAAAAATACAGAAGTGATAAAAGCAACAGATTGGCAAAAGTTATTACCTGTTGAGAGTCAGGATATGGTAACCTTGTTGACATGTGATCCACTAATTCCTCCTTTTGATTATCGCTTGTTAGTCAATGCTTATCGCGAATCAGATGTAATAGAGGAAGCTGATGAAGTGAGCCAGACCAGTCAACGTGAAATAAAGCAGTTTCAGCAATATTCATTCAGTCTTGTATTTTACCTGACGATGTTTGGTTGGGTCTTGTTGCTTTATATCCTTTACCGTTTTATTAGAATCTGTATTTGGTAGGATGAAGGGCGTTTTTGGTCAAAAGAGGGTTGAAACAAAGATAGGCTTCCTCCTAGTGAGTATGAATTTATACTCTTCGAAAATCAAAAGCAGACGTTGTTAACTTGATTTGATGAACTTCAGTTCTATCTGCATCTGCGTCGCCTAGTCTGATTTTGATTTTCATTGAGTATTAACGAAAATTGGTTAAGAAATTAGTCCAAAATAATGGGAATAAAAGAAAAACACAGACAGCTTAGCTGGATTTCATCAAAATCAGCTTGAGTCTATCTGTGTTTTTTTATTGAGTGCAAAAGGGTATTGGTATAGTGACAAGTCGTACGAACGCCTCTTTATACTCTTCGAAAACCAAAATTATCCGTTGTCAAGAGCCTTGATGAGTGAAAAGCTCCAGTGGAGGTTTTCAGCCTGTTACCTTGAAATAGGATAGTAACAGAGTTCTATCTTCGACTTCGTTTCCTAGGCTGCTTTTGATTTTCATTGGGTATTAAGAGGTTCGTGACGAGTCAAAAGCAATGAGGCTTGAACAAGGGCTAGTTTTTGCTCAGTCTCGTCTATTTTAATGTTCTTTTTTCTTAGTCCATGCGCCGACAAAACCAATCAAAGTGAGGCCAAGCAGACTAAGCATAGAAGTAGCTTCTCCTGTTGCAGGGAGTGTCTTGGTGCTCGCTTGTGAATGTGGACTTGCCAATTTATGTTGTGGAGCAGGAGCAGGTGGATTTACCGCTGGAAGAGTAATTCGTTGACCAGATTCGAGTACAATATCTTGACCTGTGTTACCTTGATCTGACTGCTGTTCATCTGGAGTCACTACTTTAGGTTCAGTATAGACGAATTTGAATTCGCCGAACCCTTCGCTGGAAGTTGAAGCCTGTAGGTAGACAATACCTTCTTGGTCAGCAACTAGAGCTTTCGCACGATCTGCTGTCAAGAAGCGGAGGTCGAGTCCCTTGATACTATCTGTAAAGGTCCAGTTATTGTCTGCTGTAGGATTGATAACTTTCTCAGCGATAATATAATTGATGATGGCTTGGCGGTTTTCCAGGTTCAATAAGCGGTTGATAGAAGCTTCGCGAACCCCAGGGAAAGTACCGTTTGCACGGTAGTTGTTGGTCACAACGATGAATTCTTGATCAGCTGTCACATCTCGTCCATTATATTGCAAGTTCCGAACTCTGCTGGCAGTTTCGTTGACTACCTTACCATCACGATCGTATTTATTTGGTTGCGTAATATCGTACTGATAGGTTACTCCATCAATAACGTCAAAATTGTAAGTGCGGAAATCTGTGTTGACTAGATTTTGTGGCTCTGTTGAGCTTGGATCAACTTGGTTGAATTGCCCTGCGGACATTTCCAACCATTCTTTGAGTTGGGCACCGTTGACTTTCAAGATGGCTACAACGTTGTCGTAGAGGTAAAGGTCTGCTACGTTCTTGATGGCGATTGGGCCAGCAGGAATGTCTGTATAGGCTGAAGCGTCGCCTCGAGTACCAGCCTTAAATGGTGCAGCCGCAGATAGGATTGGTAGATTAGCTTCTGGAGTCCCCACCAACTGTTGTTTTGCATACCAAATCTGTGCATTGTTAACAATCTGTACAGAAGGATCATCTTGAACAAGGGCAAAGAAGCTGTTGATTGGAGCAGTTGTTTCACCGACTTGTTGGCGCACATAGTTGATGGTTTCGTTATGGGCTTCTTTAGCAAGGTCGATGATGCGACCATCTGCTACAGATGATTTTGTATCGATTTTACGAATAGCCGCTTTGCTAGAAGTAGCTGTCCATTTGCCATCTTTAAAGACTAGATTAAGGTCAATCACACCGAGGTGATCACCGTATTTTCCAGCCATGGTGACAGGAGTACCGTTGATTTTACCATTTGTATCATCCACGCCAGAATATTTAGCGTAGAAGCTTGGTTTTTCGGCAGTTCCTGGGAATTCTGCGTGGGAGTGACCTGTGATAACCGCATCAACTCCTTTTAGGCTGGCGATTTGGTAACCGACATTTTCCTCGCCGACTTCATATTGGTCATCGCCGATACCTGAGTGGGAAAGGACCAGAACGATGTCTGCGCCATTTTCTCGCATGGTTGGGATCATATCGCGAACGGCTTCAACTGCATCACGGACAATCACTTTTCCTTCTAGATAAGCTTTGTCCCAGTTGAGAATTTGAGGGGGAACAATTCCTGTAACACCGACATTTAGTGTAACCTTTTTACCCTCGGTGTCTGTGAATGTCTTTTTCACAATGGTATAAGGGGTGTAGAGAAAGTCTTTCGTAGTCGGATCGAGGACATTGGCATTGACTAGAGGCATGTTGGCTGTACGAATTACTTTTTCGAGGTAGGCAAGGCCGTAGTTAAATTCGTGGTTGCCAAGTGTACCGACGTCAAATCCCAGCGTCTCTAAGGCAGCGTACATAGGATGTTGTTCGCCTTCTTCAATAGGATCAACGATAGACTTGTAATTTCCAAGAGGAGTACCTTGAATGGTGTCTCCATTATCTACCAATACAACATTTGGATTTTCTTTTTTTGCCTCTTCGATAAGAATAGCTGTTTTTGCTAGACCAAGCGTTTCCACTGGTTTATCTTGGTAATAGTCATAGTTGACCAAGTTCGTATGGAGGTCAGTTGTTGCGAGAATGCGAACATCAACAGTTTGTCCTTCAACAGGCTGGCTAGTTTCAGTTGCAGCAGGAGTGACCGTGCGTGCTTCTGAAGCAGTTGTGTCAGTTGTCTCGCTCGTAGGATCACTAGTTTCAGCTGTCTCGGAAGAGCTTGGATTTTCAGCTTCGGTAGTGGCTGGAGCAGGAGATTCTGTACTATCAGCTTTCTCTGTGGTGTCAGTTTCAACTGGCACAGCCTGACTTGCTTCTGTTGAAGAAGCTGGAGTTGTGTTGAGAATCTCTTCGGCTTGAGCTAATTTTGGATTGCTTGCAGCCAAGAGAGCTAGTGTGAGTGCTACAGCACACTTACTGAAACGAAAATTCATAAGAATCCTCCATTTTCTTTTTGTAATAATCTTCTACAATCATTATACAGCTAAGAAATGCAAAATTCAAGACTAATTCTGAACGTTCGTTTGAAAAATGAGTGAAAACAACAAGAAAACGAAAGAAAACAAGAACGTTCGCTGAATCTGAACTTGGTTTAGATTATTTGTAATTAGTAGTCTTATGTTAGATTCCTTTTTCTTTTTTCGTGAAAATGGTAGAATAGTAGGAAATATAAGAGGAAGAGTAAAGATATGAAAGAAATTAACTACACTGGGGAGGAAGTGGTTGCCTTGACAGCCACCTATTTACCGGAAGAAGATGTTATATTTGTCAAGAAAGCTTTAGATTTTGCGACAGAGGCACACAAGTCCCAATTTCGTAAATCGGGCGAGCCCTATATTGTACACCCGATCCAGGTAGCAGGTATTTTAGCAGGACTCAAGCTGGATGCTGTGACGGTTGCCTGTGGTTTCTTACATGATGTGGTTGAAGATACGGATGTAACCTTGGATGATATGGAGGCTGAATTTGGTCCAGAGGTTCGCCATATTGTCGGTGGTGTGACCAAGCTGGGTAAGGTTGAGTATAAGTCTCATGAGGAGCAGTTGGCTGAAAACCACCGAAATATGCTGATTGCTATGTCTCAAGATATGCGGGTAATTCTGGTTAAATTAGCCGACCGTTTGCACAACATGCGGACTCTTAAGCACTTGCGCAAGGACAAGCAGGAACGCATTTCACGTGAAACAATGGAAATCTATGCACCGCTTGCCCACCGTCTAGGTATTTCTTCTATCAAGTGGGAATTGGAAGACATGTCTTTCCGCTATCTCAATGAGATTGAATTCTACAAGATTACTCGAATGATGAGCGAGAAGCGTCGTGAACGGGAAGAGTTGGTCAATGAAGTTGTTGATAAGCTAAGAGACTATACAGAAGAGCGCCATCTACATGGTCAGATTTACGGTAGACCCAAGCATATTTACTCTATCTATCGCAAAATGCACGATAAGAAAAAGCGGTTTGATCAACTCTATGACTTGATTGCCATTCGTTGTATCATGGATACTCCGAGCGATGTCTATGCTATGTTAGGGTATATTCATGAATTGTGGAAACCTATGCCAGGTCGCTTCAAGGACTACATTGCCAACCAAAAAGCTAACGGCTACCAGTCTATTCATACCACGGTTTACGGACCGAGAGGTCCAATCGAGTTCCAAATTCGGACCATGGAAATGCATCAGGTGGCGGAATACGGGGTGGCAGCTCACTGGGCTTACAAGCGTGGTGGCAAGGCAACTGCTAGTGAAAAAGAGTTGCGCTGGATTAACAACCTGATTGAACTCCAAGAAGGGGCTGGGGATGCGCAAACCTTTGTAAATTCTGTCAAGGACGATATTTTTACAGAACGTATTTACGTTTTCACGCCAGATGGTGCGGTGCGTGAATTGCCTAAGGACTCCGTACCGATTGACTTCGCCTATGAAATTCATACCAAGGTCGGCGAGCGGGCGACAGGTGCCAAGGTCAACGGTCGTATGGTGCCTCTGACGACCAAGCTTAAGACAGGCGATCAGGTGGAAATCATCACCTCAGCCAACTCTTTCGGTCCAAGTCGTGACTGGGTCAACCTGGTTAAAACCCACAAGGCTCGCAATAAAATCAAGCAGTTCTTCAAGAATCAGGACAAGGAATTGTCTGTTTCAAAAGGGCGTGAGATGCTTCAGAACCTACTCCAAGAAAATGGTTATGTTCCCAACCAATACCTGGACCGTCGCCACATGGATGAGGTCCTGCAAAAGACCAGCTATAAGACCGACGAATCCCTTTTTGCGGCAGTTGGTTTTGGAGAAGTTTCTGCCATATCAATCTTTAACCGTCTGACAGAAAAAGAGCGTCGCGAAGCTGAGCGGGCTAAGGCCAAAGCTGTCGCGGATGAATTGGTCAACGGTGGCGAAGTCAAACACGACAACAAAGATAGTCTGAAAATCCGTCACGAAGGTGGCGTGGTCATTGAGGGGGCATCAGGTTTGCTGATACGGATTGCCAAATGTTGTAATCCAGTACCTGGCGATGAAATTGTCGGCTATATTACCAAGGGGCGTGGGGTAGCTGTTCACCGTGTAGACTGTATGAATCTCAAGAGCCAAGAAAACTACGATGTCCGCCTGATTGATGTGGACTGGGAGGATGAAAATTCGACCAAGGAATATATGGCAAATATTGACATTTACGGTCTCAACCGCTCAGGTCTCCTCAATGATGTCCTCAAGGTTTTGACCAATGCCAGCAAGAACATTTCTTCGGTCAATGCCCAGCCAACCAAGGATATGAAGTTTGCAACCATCCACGTTTCCTTTGGTATTTCTAACCTAGCAACCCTGACCAGTCTGGTGGACAAGATCAAGTCGGTGCCAGAAGTTTACTCAGTGAAAAGGACCAACGGATAAGATGAAAATTGTATTACAACGTGTATCACAGGCCAGTGTGACCATCGACGGAAGTATCCATGGGCAAATTGAACAGGGACTTTTGCTCCTAGTCGGTGTGGGACCAGATGACAGCCAGGAAGACCTGGACTATGCTGTTCGAAAAATCGTCAATATGCGGATTTTTTCAGATGAGGCAGGCAAGATGAACAAGTCCGTTCAAGATGTGGCGGGAAAGATTTTATCTATTTCCCAATTTACCCTTTTTGCGGACACAAAAAAAGGCAATCGCCCTGCCTTTACAGGAGCAGCAGCTCCTGCCCTAGCCAGCCAACTCTATGATGTTTTTAACAAAGCCCTGTCAGCCTTTGTGCCTGTTGAAGTGGGCGTTTTTGGGGCGGATATGGCGGTTAGTCTGGTCAATGATGGGCCGGTGACCATTGTTTTGGATACGAAAAATAAGTAAAACTTTTGGCAATGGTATGTACTCTGGTTATGTATTTTGATATACTAATATTGAAAAAATAGGTATGGAGGCTGCTATGAAAAAATTGCTCAAAAATCATTTCTTTTATTTGACGACTGCGTTTCTTTTGATTTTAGTGATTTACTTTAGTGGAATAGATAAACGTTGGATTATTTTGGCAAGTTTTCTTTATTTCATTCCATCGCAGATTTTATACCGTCGTCGCCTAAAAGAGCGATTACAAGAAGACCAGCCAGAGTAGGCTGGTTTTTTGATGTATAATACTCAATAAAAATCAAAAATAGCAAGTCTAAGTTGCTTATAACATGTGAAACCTTAATTTATAAGTTTGAAATGAGGATTGTGGATTTCAAGTAGCTGTTTTCTTCTAAAAAAATAACAAAATCGAAACGCTCCATATCCACTTTAAGTCGTAGGTAGCTATTTTTGATTTTAAATGAGTATAAATTGGACTACAATTCTTTATTAACTGTGCTATAATAATTATTGAATGCTATAAAAAATAGGTGATGAAGCAACTATTTTCCGTAATTTGAAAAAGAGGTAACTATTTATTTTAGAAGAAAAAATCGCTCAGCTTGTTTAGGCTGGGCGATTGCTTTTTTCGATGAATAATTGTTGAGCGATGGCTGTTGGGACGGCGAGCTCTTTGTCCTTGTACTGGATGGTGATGGTTTGGGCAAAGTGGTCGAAGTCTGTGACGGTTAGTAAATCACCGACAGCTAATTCATGTTGTTCCAAGTACTGAAGGAGTTGATAGAAGTCATGGATGCGGACAAGCCGGTAGTTCCCTGTCTCAGTTAGCTGTGACAGCCGTGTCTGGTAGCGTTCGATGAGCGGTTGTCCTGCTTGAGGAATGCTTCCCCCGTGAGGACAAGTTTGGGGCTGTTCCAGTAGCAGGTCTAGGCGATTGATAAAGTGATCTGAAACGGTGTGTTCTAAAATTTCAGCCTCTTCATGTACTTCTTCTGGGGAGTAGCCAAGTTGCTCAACTAAGAATACTTCAATCAAGCGGTGTTTGCGATAGAGGCTAGCTACCATTTCGAGGGCGGTTTGGCTGAGGAGATAACCTGCCTTGGCATCCTTAAAAATGAGTTCTTCGGCTACCATTTTTTTGAGCATTTCAGAAACGGCTGGTGCGGAGAAGGCCATCTTCTCTGCAATGAGTTTATTGGTAATTTTTTGGTCTAATTGACCCAGTTCATAAATACATTTTAGGTAATCTTCTTTGTTTGGTGTCATGAGAACTCGCTTTCTACTGAGACTATTATATCAAAAAATTTAAAAATCAGTTGACAAAATGATTTTTTTAGATTAATCTAATTATAAAGTTAGGTATGCTTAATAAAAATAAAAGGAGAACCTATATGAAGAAAATATTGTTCAGTTTTGCTCTGCTATTGTCCCTAATAGGACTAGGAGCTTGTCGTCCATCGCAAACCACAGAAGGCTCTAGTAAGCCAAGGGTGGCTGTGACTACTTCCTTCCTCAATGACATGGTCTATCAGTTGGCGGGCGATGAGGTGGAACGTGATTTGCTGATTCCAGCAGGAGAAGACCCTCATTTGTACGTAGCCAAATCTAGTGATTTATCAAAATTACAAAAGGCTGACCTTGTTCTCTACCACGGTTTGCACTTTGAAGGTAAAATGGTTGAAGCTTTGGAGAAGACCGGAGTAGCTGTTTCTAAAAACTTTAATGCAAAAGACTTGAATACGATGGATGAGGATGGAGAAGAAATTGTCGATCCGCACTTCTGGTTTTCAATTCCCTTGTACAAGTCAGCTGTAGCTGTAGCTTCAGAGGAACTACAAAAACTCTTACCTGCTAAAGCTGAGATGATTCAGAAAAATGCAGAAAAATACCAAGCGCAGCTAGATGATTTGCATGCCTGGGTAGAAAAAGAATTAAGTGTGATTCCAAAAGAAAGTCGCTATTTGGTAACACCACATGATGCCTTTAATTACTTTGCTGCTAGTTATGACTTCACTCTCTATGCTCCTCAGGGCGTGAGCACCGACTCAGAAGTGGCTAATAGTGACATGATTGAGACAGTTAACCTAATCATCGACCACAATATCAAAGCTATCTTTACAGAGTCTACAACTAATCCAGAACGCATGAAGAAATTGCAAGAGGCAGTAAAAGCCAAAGGTGGTCAGGTTGAAGTTGTTACTGGCGAAGGTAAGGAGTTATTCTCAGATTCCTTGGCACCAGAAGGTGAGGAAGGGGATACCTTTATCGACATGTACAAACATAATATTAAACTGATGGTTAAATATCTGAAATAGTACAGATCCAACGGACTTGCTATTCAATGAAGACTAGAGAAATTGCCGAAGGTAGAGTTGACAGGTACCAATATGAGGGACAATCAATTATTTCGAGCACAAGTAGTATAGGACTCTTTCCATAGGAGGTAGCAACGCTTGGGGGAGGATAGGCGTTAGTAGCAAATCTGAGGTCCTTGATTAGAAATACTGTTTGTAGACCTCGGTGCTGTTGGTTCACAGCGGGACTTTATATATCAGTAGTCTGTGCGTGAATAGGGATTTCAAATGAGTAGTAAAAAGGACTCGGTCTAGGTCGAGTTCTTTCCGTTTTTGGACCATTTTTAACAGAATTATAAACATACAATTGAAAGAAGCATTGGTGCTTTGCGAAAATCAAATTCATGTACTGATGTGTTGAAATGAGAGGTGCATAGGACTCACCAGCAATTTGTTGGTACGGTATCTTAATCTTATCGACTTTCTCAGCTTGGTAGGTTGGTCTGATTTTGATTTTCATTGAGTATGAATGAGGTATATCGTTTTTTAAAATAGGAGGAAATATGTCAGCAATCATTGAATTAAAAGATGTCAATTTAGCATATACAGCCAGCCAGACCATGGCTTTAGAAGATGTCAATTTGGTGATTCCCAGAGGGAGTCGGACGGCTATTGTTGGACCAAATGGTGCTGGGAAGTCCAGTCTGTTCAAGGTCATTTTGGGGTTGGAAAAACCTGACACAGGACAGGTTCGCTTGCTTGGTCAGGAGGCAGGTCTAGAGAGGGTGATTGCTCAAAAAGTAGCCTATATTCCCCAATCCAGTCAAGTAAACTGGCAATTTCCTGCAACAGTCTTTGAAATTGTTCTGATGGGACGCTTTGCTCATAGTAAGGGAATGTTTAGAAGACCGACTAAGGCTGATAGACAGATTGTTGAGCAGGCTCTAGAACGGTTAAAAATTGCAGATTTACGCCATCGTCAGATTGATCAGCTTTCAGGTGGGCAGCGTCAGCGGGTATTTTTAGCGAGAGCCCTGGCACAGGAAGCAGAATTGTACCTTATGGATGAACCTCTGGCAGGGATTGATCAGGCAACAGAAATCATGATCATGGATATGCTCAAGGAGTTCCAATGTGAAGGGAAAACTTCCATTGTCATTCATCATGACTTAACGACGCTGGATGCCTACTTTGATCACCTTGTCTGGCTTCATAAGCATGTGATTGATTCTGGTCCGATGGATGAGACTTTGACAAGTGAGAATTATCAGGCGACCTACGGCATAGGAAATGGGCTGTTTCTAGGAAATACCAAAGGAGGCAGTCATGTTTGAGGTTTTCAAAGAGTATTCTTTCTGGACAGTCGCTTTAGGGACCGTTAGTCTAGCTGTAGCAGCCAGTACTATCGGAAGTATATCTGTTCTTACTAAACAGAGTTTGCTTGGGGATGCTCTTGGGCATGCTTCTTATCCTGGAGTGATTGTCTCTTTCATGATTTTTCAGTCGCGACATCCTCTCTACTTGCTGTTAGGAGCAGTGTTGTCAGGCTACCTTTCTTATGCACTTGTCCATTGGCTGCGTCGAAAAGGTGGTCACAGCCTAGTCAATGCCCTTTCATTGGTGTCTGCTTCTTTCTTTGGTTTGGGAATGGTCTTGAAAAATGCTATTCAGGGAAATGAAGCCTTTGCAGGGGCTTCCCAGGCTGGATTGCAAACCTATCTATTTGGACAGGCAGCCTTTATTCAGCTGGATGATGTGATACTCATCGGAATTATTTCTCTATTGGCTTTGGCATTGTTTACTTTCTTTTATCAAGACTATAAGCTGTATCTGTTTGATCAAACTTTTGCAAGGGTTATTGGTGTTCGTGTAAAGTACTTACAGCAGTTGACGATGTTTTTGATGATTTGCCTAATTGCAGTAGGATTAAAGTTGGTTGGAGCTATTTTGATGAGTAGTTTTTTGATTGCACCAGCTGTCTTTGGCTTGATGCTGGGAAAATCGTATCACAAGAGTCTGTTACTGGCAGGAATCGTTGCAATTGGGTCGGCTTTCGTAGGGACCTGGATTAGCTCTAGTGTATCTGGCTTGTCGACCGGACCGACTATCATCGTCTGTCTGACAGGTCTGACCCTGTCTGCATTTGTGTATGTTACCTATGTCAGAAAGGAGAATGGTCGTGTTTGAAGTATTACTCATTTTGATGGTTATTGCTAGTTCTTGTGGCTTGCTTGGCTCGATACTGGTTGTAAAAAATCAATCGATGCTGGCAGATGCTCTATCGCATTCTGTCTTGCTTGGGATTGTTCTGGGATTTTTTATTAGTCATAGTTTGGATTCGCCGTTGCTAATAGTTGGTGCCAGTCTGTTTGGGTTATTATCGGTTCTTGCCATTGACCGTCTGCATAGTCGAAAGATAGCGCATGATGCCGCAACAGGTCTAGTTTTTTCTTTCTTTTTTGCGGTGGCGGTTTTGCTTATTTCTCTTTTTGCTCGCAATGTTCACTTGGATGTGGATCTGGTTTTGCAGGGGGAAGTACTTTTTGCTCCGCTCCATCGTATGGATGTTCTAGCCTGGTCACTCCCTGTTAGTCTGGTCAAGTCGAGTTTGGCTTGGTTGGTTATTGTTCTATTTTTTGCTTGGGCTTACCATCGTTTACAAGTGTACCTATTTGACAGCAACCATGCTCGTTTGTCTGGCTTACGAACAAGGATGTTAGAAATGGTTATTTTGATTCTAGTTTCTTTAACTACTGTTCTGGCCTTTGAAGCGATTGGCTCGATGACTGTTATTGTTTTCTTGGTGGCACCAAGTATGGCTGCCCTACGTTGGGTCAAATCCTTTTGGCAATTGCTTCTTTTAGGGCAAGGTATCGCTATTCTAACGGTTGTGTTTGGTTTTTTAGTAGCCAATCAACTGGATTTAACCATGTCAGGGACCTGTGCCGTTGTCAGCCTTCTTGTGGTTTGCTCGAGTATTATTCTAAAAAATACTTGGTCACGGTCATCTGATAAGTGAAATTGTCAGAATTTTTTGTTATTATAGTCATTAAGAAAGATAAAGGAGAAAATCAATGACACGTTTACAAGATGATTTTTACGAATACGTCAATGGTGAATGGGCAAAAACAGCCGTGATTCCAGATGACAAGCCAAGAACAGGTGGTTTCTCAGACCTGGCGGACGAGATTGAAAAGCTCATGATTGACACGACCAATGCTTGGTTGGCGGGAGAAAACGTCCCAGAAGATAGCGTTTTGCAAAACTTTGTGGCCTTTCACAAACAAGTAGCCGACTATGAAACCCGTGACCGTTTGGGTGCAGAACCAGCACAAGCCTTGATTGCGGAGTACAAGGCTCTCAACTCTTTCGAAGAATTTACCAGCAAGCTGGCAGAATATGAGTTGGCAGGCAAGCCAAACCTCATGCCTTTTGGTGTGGCACCTGACTTTATGGATGCCCAAACCAACGTTCTGTGGGCTTATGGCATAGCGACCATCTTACCAGATACGACCTACTATGAAGAAGGTCATGAAAAAGGAGCAGAATTACTCAAGACTTGGCGGGAGTGTCAGGAGACTCTCTTGCCTAAGTTTGGCTTTAGCGATGAGGAAATTGCAGAGCTCTTGGACAAGGTCTTGGCCTTGGATGCAATTGTTGCTAAGTATGTTCTGTCCAGTGAAGAGGGGTCAGAGTATGCCAAACTCTATCATCCTTACCAATGGGAAGACTTTGCAGCCTTGGCACCAAACTTGCCACTGACTGCTTTCTTTGAGGAGATTTTAGGACAGGTGCCAGACAAGATTATCGTGCCTGAGGAGCGTTTCTGGCAGGCAGCCGATGAGATTTACAGTCCTGAAAACTGGGACTTGCTCAAGGCTGGCTTGATTTTTGCGGCGGCTCGTTCTTATACTTCTTTCTTATCGGACGAGATTCGGATTTTGGACGGGGCCTATGCTCGTGCTCTTTCTGGTACACCGCAGGCTCAGAATACGGAAAAGGCAGCCTACAACTTGGCTCAAGGTTTCTTCAGTCAGGCCTTGGGGCTTTGGTATGCAGGGGAGAAATTCTCACCAGAGGCTAAGGCAGATGTGGAAGCCAAGGTTGCTAAGATGATTGAGGTGTACAAGTCCCGCTTGGAAACGGCAGACTGGTTAGCTCAGGAAACGCGTGACAAGGCTATTACCAAGCTCAATGTCATCAAGCCTTACATTGGCTACCCAGAAGCCTTGCCAGAGCGTTATTATAAGAAGATTGTTGACCCAAGCAAGTCCTTGGTGGACAATGCTATCGAACTAAACAAGATTGACATTGCTCATGGTTGGAGTAAGTGGAACAAGCCTGTGGACATTAAGGAGTGGGGTATGCCAGCCCACATGGTCAACGCCTACTATAACCCACAGAAAAACTTGATTGTCTTTCCAGCGGCGATTTTGCAGGCACCATTCTACTCGCTAGAGCAGTCTTCATCAGCTAACTATGGCGGTATCGGTGCCGTCATTGCCCACGAGATTTCCCATGCCTTTGACTCCAACGGCGCCTCCTTTGATGAGCATGGTAGCCTTAATAACTGGTGGACAGAGGAAGACTATGCAGCCTTTGAAGCTCGTACTCAGCAGGTCATTGACCAGTTTGAGGGTCAGGATTCTTATGGTGCCAAAATCAATGGTAAGTTGACCGTGTCAGAAAACATTGCCGACCTTGGTGGGATTGCTGCAGCCTTAGAAGCAGCCAAGTCAGAGGAAGACTTCTCCGCAGAGGAATTCTTCACTAACTTTGCTCGCATCTGGCGAATGAAGGCTCGTCCTGAGTTCATGCAGATGTTGGCGAGTGTCGATGTCCACGCACCAGGTCATCTGCGTACTAACATTCAGTTGCCAAACTTCGATGAATTCCATGAAACATTTGGCGTTCAAGAAGGCGACGGCATGTGGCGTGCTAAAGAAGACCGTGTGATTATTTGGTAGAAATGGGAAATATAATCAAAGAAGAGAAATTATGCTTGTAGAAAAACTGATAGAATGGTATCAGAAGACTAATTTAGAAGAATATAACCCTTGGATTAACGACGGTAACGGGGCTCAAAAAATAAATGAATTTATCAGGACATATGATAATGAAGAGTTGGATTTTGCTTGGTTAAATCATGATAGGGCTGCTACGAAGTATAGTTTGCCACAGCCAGTTCAAGGAGATTATCTAAATGCAAACTTCTACTGCTGTTTATATAATCCAGGCGTTGCTGAAAATGTTTGGGCAAGTGAAGCAAGTTCTGTCATCAATTTCATAGATGAATTTACAAAGGAGACCTCTACTCCCTATATTCAAAGGATGTTTGATTTTTGTGATAAGCCCCTATTTAATGACGTTTATGACAAAATAGTCAACAGAGAAAATGTACTTCATCAAGAGATGCAAATCATAAAAAGACGTTTGGAAGAGATAGCAGGTGAAAGTCCGTCTAAGGATTGGGATACTATTGTTGATGAAAATATAGCAAATATTATCATTGGAGAAAAGAACCCAACAGGTCCTAAGCAGGAGGATAGTTGTTACTATATTAAAACGTATTATAAAGGATTGTTAGCGAGGAAAGATTCGGCTAATTACTTAGAGGATACGATTGACAATTTAAAACGGATTGTCAAAAAACAAACGGTAGATAGTTTTAACATCTTTAAAAACCTTCCAATTTGTAATCTAGATCTGGTTCCGTTTGCTTCTAAAAATAAAAGTGATATAAAAATTAATAAAAGCAATAAAGTTTACATAAATACCTACAAACGCTTTGTGGCTGCTATCATCTTAACTCGAATTGCTAAGTACTATAGTGATAAAGGGAAAGAAAAGCCTGTCTTTATTTTTAGGTCGAGAGCTGACTGGTTTGAGTGTATAGAAAACGTTATTAAAGAAGATATTTATAAAGAGGAAGCAGCATCTTTTAAAGGTATTTATCAGTCGGATTTAAAAGAATTTTTTTATGAATTTCAATCTCAAAGTGCCTCTATTAGTCCAAACAATTGCAGTCAGAATATTGTGTCAGATGATTTTGAAAAGAAGTTCCGCCAAGGTAGTGGTATTGCAACAATTTGCTATGAATAAGTGTCGGGATAAGACAGGCTCATATCTATGTTCAAACGGAGAATAGTCTGTAAGCGGATTGGTTTTCACATTACCATTTAAGCTGAGGGGAATTTAATAATGAGCGATAAAACCAGTTAAAATCTGTAGTAGGTTCATTTTAACTGGTTTTTATCATGCTTAACTCTAAAGGTTTGTTCTCCATATTTTTTCAGAAAAGGGCAAACAAAGCCTCTCATTTAAAAACGCTTTGGATTAAGTTCAGTTACAGTGGAAGTCAGTATGGGACGTTTAGTTTAAAAGTGAAGGAGATTGTTCATAGGTATAGCGTAAAAACTGGCTGTTTTTGTCTTTCCCAATTCCCCAAAAACGTGATATAATAGTAAAGATAATTTATTGACATGGAGAAATGATATGAGCTTCTACAATCACAAGGAAATCGAGCCCAAATGGCAGGAATTTTGGGCAAAAAATCACATATTTAAAACAGGAACAGATGCGGAAAAGCCAAACTTTTATGCCCTAGATATGTTCCCTTATCCGTCTGGTGCGGGCTTGCACGTTGGGCACCCAGAGGGTTATACGGCGACGGACATTCTCAGCCGTTACAAGCGTGCCCAAGGCTACAACGTTCTTCACCCAATGGGTTGGGATGCCTTCGGTCTGCCTGCGGAGCAATACGCTATGGATACGGGAAATGACCCAGCTGACTTTACAGCAGAAAATATTGCCAACTTCAAACGTCAGATTAACGCCCTTGGCTTTTCTTACGACTGGGACCGTGAGGTTAATACGACTGACCCCAACTACTACAAGTGGACCCAGTGGATTTTCACTAAGTTGTATGAAAAAGGCCTAGCCTACGAGGCAGAAGTGCCTGTCAACTGGGTAGAGGAATTGGGAACAGCCATCGCCAACGAAGAAGTGCTTCCTGATGGAACATCTGAGCGTGGTGGCTACCCAGTTGTTCGCAAGCCAATGCGTCAATGGATGTTGAAAATCACTGCATACGCAGAGCGTCTGCTCAATGACTTGGAAGAAGTTGATTGGCCAGAGTCGATCAAGGATATGCAACGCAACTGGATCGGCAAGTCAACAGGTGCCAACGTGACCTTCAAGATCAAGGACACAGACAAGGACTTCACTGTTTTCACAACTCGTCCAGATACCCTCTTTGGAGCTACCTATGCTGTCCTTGCCCCTGAGCATGACTTGGTGGATAGCATTACATCGCCTGAACAGGCAGAAGCTGTGGCAGAGTACAAACGCCAAGCTTCCCTCAAATCAGATCTTGCCCGTACAGACCTTGCCAAAGACAAGACAGGCGTCTGGACAGGTGCCTACGCAATCAATCCTGTCAACGGTCGTGAAATTCCAATCTGGATTGCTGATTATGTCCTTGCAAGCTACGGAACAGGTGCTATTATGGCCGTTCCTGCCCATGATGAGCGTGACTGGGAATTTGCCAAACAGTTTGGTTTGGACATTATTCCAGTTTTGGAAGGTGGCAATGTAGAAGAGGCACCTTACACAGAAGACGGTGCCCACATCAATTCAGATTTCCTAGATGGTCTGAATAAGGAAGAAGCTATTGCCCAAATGGTGGCTTGGTTGGAAGAAAATGGTGTCGGTCAGGAGAAAATTTCCTACCGCCTCCGTGACTGGCTCTTCAGCCGTCAACGTTATTGGGGTGAGCCAATTCCAATCATCCACTGGGAAGACGGTACTTCCACAGCAGTCCCAGAAAATGAGTTACCTCTGGTATTGCCAAAAACCTCAGACATCAAGCCTTCAGGTACAGGGGAGTCACCTCTTGCTAACTTGACAGACTGGTTGGAAGTGGTGCGTGAAGACGGTGTCAAAGGCCGCCGTGAAACCAACACCATGCCACAATGGGCGGGCTCTAGCTGGTACTACCTCCGCTATATCGACCCGCACAATGACGAGAAATTGGCAGATGAGGAGCTTCTCAAAGCTTGGTTGCCAGTGGACATCTACATCGGTGGTGCTGAGCACGCGGTCCTTCACTTGCTTTATGCTCGCTTCTGGCACAAGTTCCTCTATGACCTTGGCGTTGTGCCGACCAAAGAGCCATTCCAAAAACTCTTTAACCAGGGCATGATTTTGGGAACTAGCTACCGCGACAGCCGTGGGGCGCTTGTGGCGACCGACAAGGTGGAGAAACGTGATGGTTCTTTCTTCAACATCGAAACTGGTGAGGAGTTGGAGCAGGCACCTGCTAAGATGTCCAAGTCCCTTAAAAACGTGGTTAACCCAGATGATGTGGTCGAGCAATTCGGTGCGGATACCCTCCGCGTTTATGAAATGTTCATGGGCCCACTTGATGCGTCAATCGCCTGGTCAGAAGAAGGTCTCGAGGGCAGCCGTAAGTTCCTTGACCGTGTTTACCGCCTGATTACAACGAAGGAAATTTCTTCGGAAAATAGCGGAGCGCTTGATAAAGTTTACAATGAAACTGTGAAGACGGTGACAGAGCATATTGAAGACCTGAAATTCAACACGGCTATCGCCCAGCTCATGATTTTTGTCAACGCAGCCAACAAGGAAGACAAGCTTTATGTTGACTACGCCAAAGGCTTTGTCCAATTGATTGCCCCATTTGCACCACACTTGGCAGAAGAACTCTGGCAAGGTCTGGAAGCAACAGGCCAGTCAATCAGCTATGTCGCATGGCCAGTCTATGATGAAAGCAAGCTAGTAGAAAGCGAAGTAGAAATCGTTGTCCAAATCAAGGGTAAGGTAAAAGCCCGCTTGACCGTAGCCAAAGACCTAGCACCAGCAGAGCTTGAAAAAGTTGCCCTTGCAGACGAAAAAGTCCAAGCTGAAATCGCTGGTCAAACAGTGGTGAAGGTGATTAGTGTTCCGAACAAACTGGTTAATATTGTTGTGAAATAAATGTAAATAATAAGAAAACGACTTCCGTATTGGAGGTCGTTTTTTTGACGAAAAGTCCGAACACTGTGATTGTTAAGAGATTGCAAGTTATTTGTAATATTTGTTACATTTCTTTAAGCTCTCTGCAAGGATTATCCCTTAGGATAGATAGGGCAGAAAAACACGAAGGAATCAAATATTATGAGTTATCAAATGATAAAAAAACAATTCAAATTGGGACTGTTTACAGCCCTCATAGGAAATCTTTTATGGTTGGGAATGGTGAATGTCAGCGCAGATGACACAGTTATAAGCGATAGTCCGACAGTATCAGCGTTAACAAAAAAGGTTGAAGCTGCAAAAATAGCAGCCAAAGCTGCTGCAGAAAAAATTGTGGCTGAGAAAGCTGCTGCCGCTGCAAAGGCTGCTTTGGCTACCAATATGGTGTCAGAGGTTGCTGTGGAATATACGGCTAATACCTATCCAGCTGGTCAGTGTACTTGGGGTGCCAAAGAAATGGCTCCTTGGGTTGGAAACTATTGGGGTAATGGTGGAGATTGGGCAGCTAGTGCGGCAGCGCTTGGATATGAAGTGGGAACTACTCCAAAAGTTGGCGCTATTGCTGTATGGACAGATGGAGGCTACGGTCATGTTGCCTATGTAACAGATGTGGCAGCTAACGGGCACATTCAAGTTAAGGAATCAAACTATGATGGGGTATACTACCCAAGTAATGTCCGAGGTTTCTTTGATCCAACAACGACTAGCGAAGGAACAGTCAGCTATATTTACCCACCAGCTGGAGTATAATTAATATGAGATATAAAGACCGAGTAGGTCTCAGATTGAAGAAAAAGTCCATTTTGGATAATTTTCTTCAATCTTTTTTCTTTATGTTGAAAATAAAATAACTCTCAGAAACGCCGAAATATCAATGTTTCTAAGAGTTTAATGACTTGCTATCTTTCGCAAACCTCTTCAATTTTTAATATTTTTAGGAGTTTATCTATGTTCTGAGACCGAGTAGGTCTTTTTTCTACCATTTGTCAAGTCCATCAAGGTATTTGACGAAAAATATTTTGAGTCTCGTAATCCAAATAAAGAAATTATTTTATTTTGGACTAAAGTTTAGTGAAAAAAGTGTATACAAAAGCAACACCTTATGTTGAAATTTTTTGATAAGGTGTTACAATGATAGTGCATAAACAATTTTACTGATTTTGGGTTGAAGTATAATCGTAAAGTTTGTTATGCGTTATGAGGTAATACATTGTCCGAATGAGACGATGTATAGAGGCAATCGTGTGTGGCTTGGTTGAAGTCGTTTGCGATTGTCTTTTTCGTTTCTCATAAAAGTCTGCGATATGGCAAGGATTGGTGTGACTAGCTGAAGCGATATTGTGAATGCACTTGAACAGAATCTTTCTAGCGTAGGGATTGCCACGCTTGGTAATGTGTTCCTTAGCGATGAAGTTTCCAGATTCATAGTGTCTCAGGTCAATACCGATAAAGGCATTGATTTGATTGGCAGACTGAAAACGGCGAATATCTCCCAGTTCGCCAATAATACTTGTTGCAGTAGTCTCAGCGATACCAGGAATAGAAAGCAGAATGTTATACTCTGGTAAAGGTTGGGCTAGTTCCACCATTTCGTCTAAGACTGCTTGTCTCTGTTCAAAAAGTCTAAGCAATTCTTTTGCATAGTAACGCACCTCTTCTAGCATCGGAGAGGTTTTCTTGACGGCACAATAAGATTGATTGGCTAGTGCTATCAGCTTCTCGGCTAAGTAGGCCACACGCTTGTCCGAAATCCGTTTTGAAGTGGATTGACGAATGCTTTCTGAGAGTTTATCCTTGCTTAACTCAAGCACGAAGTCCTTACAAGGAAAAGCTATAACTAAGTTCCAGTATTGTTCACCAGTTGGTGTTGATAAGATATTTTCCAATTCAGGGAAAGTGACCTGTAAGACCTTGTGCAGGCGGTTTTTAGCTCGAACAATGTCCTCGGTCAGATTCTGATAGAAACGACTGAGATCCCGCAAGTTTTGGTAGACTTCTTCTTGGACATACGTCGATTTACGATTCAGTACAAACTGAGATTGAGCTAGTTTTTCGGCGTCAATTTGATCTGTTTTTCGCACACGCAAGCTATCCAGTTGCTTCTTAGCTTCCAAGGGATTGAGTCGCGTGTAAGCGTAGCCATGTTCATCCAGAAAAGCTTGAAGACGACGAGAATAGACGCCTGTTGCTTCAAAGACGATTTCTGGCTTGTGGACGGTTTTTAAATCGCCAAGTAGCCGAGAAAATCCAATGGCATCATTGGCCATGGTATAGCCATGAACCTTCTCGCCGTTGACTAGAATAGCCACTTCTGAACTTACCTTACTCACGTCAATTCCCAATACTACTCGCATGATATTACCTCTTTGTCTTGAATGATTCCTTGTTTTAGTGATGTCATTTTCAATACTCGATGTCTAGCGTCCCACATACTTTGATAACATTCTTTCTAAAACAGGTGCCTTGCCAGTTTTTGATGTGACGTCTAGCGTCAAAAGAGTTCTCGACTTAACAAGACACCTCTACTTTATCATAAAGAAAAAGTAGTGAGTACTTTCTCCCGTCGGAGATTTCTTCACTACTAATCTTAGTATGTTTTTATACTCCGATACTTGATTAAAATTTTTAATGTCCCTGATAGAAAAAATATATTGGCTGGAAATAGTTATTCATGATACTATTGTAAAATCTGAAAAAGAAAGTGTGTTTTAATTATGAAGAAAATAGCTATGTTTACAAGTTTATTGTTTGCGGGTATCGTGTTAGCAGCCTGCAATTCATCTGCAGGTACATTGAATAGTACAGACCAAACCCTCTTGGCACAAATTAAGGAAGAAGGCGTTATTCAAATCGGTACTGAAGGTGCCTATGCTCCTTACTCTTATCATGACGAGAGTGGAAAACTGGTCGGTTATGATGTAGAAGTAGCCGAAGCCGTTGCTGAGAAATTGGGTGTTAAGGTGGAATTTGTTGAAACAGAATGGGATTCCATGATTGCAGGTTTGGATGCAGCCCGTTTTGATACTATCGCTAACCAAGTCGGTATTACAGATGAGCGTAAGGCAAAATACGATTTTTCAACACCATATACATACATCTATGGAGCCTTGGTAACACAGAAGGATAATACTGACATTACAAGCTTTGCAGATTTATCTGGTAAAAAATCTGCCAACAGCTTGACAAGTAACTGGGCAGATTTGGCGCGTGAAAATGGTGCAGAAGTTGTCGGTGTGGATGGATTCTCTCAGGCAGTTGAATTATTGAACACAGGGCGTGTGGATGTTACCATCAATGACAACTTGGTGTACTTGGATTATGTGAAACAGCATGCTGATGCACCGATTAAGGTTGTAACCTTGACGGATGATGTGTCAACAACAGCCTTCCCAGTTGCAAAAGGAAATGAAGAACTTGTGAAAGAGATTGATGCAGCCTTGGCAGAATTGGCTAGTGAAGGAAAATTAGCTGAAATTTCAAACAAATACTTTGGTGAAGACGTATCAAAAGCTAAGTAATCAGGAGAAACAATGACAGAGAGAGTATGGCAACTATTGCTTGATTCATTTTCACAAATACTTGTTCCAGGATTGTTGGTGACTATCCCACTGACAATCCTGTCTTTTACCTTTGGCTTGTTAATTGCTATTGGGACGGCCTTGGTGCAAATTGCTCAGATTCCCATTCTCAAACAAGTGGCTCGTTTCTATATTTGGGTTGTTCGAGGGACACCACTCTTGGTTCAACTCTATGTGATATTCTTTGGGCTACCAAGTCTAGGAATTGTCTTGGATGCCTTTCCGTCGGCGGTTTTGGTTTTTTCTGTCAATACAGGTGCCTACGCTGCGGAAACCATACGGGCTTCTATCGAGTCCGTGCCTAAGGGGCAGTTGGAGGCTGGCTATTCTGTCGGGATGAGTTTTGCCCAGACCATGCGTCGGATTATTCTCCCACAGGCCTTTCGAGTGGCCTTCCCGCCCTTGTCGAATACTTTGATTGGATTGGTTAAGGACACATCGCTGGCGGCAAATATCACGGTTTTGGAGATGTTTATGGCAACTCAGCAGATTGCAGCAAGGACCTATGAACCGTTTGCCCTCTATTGTGAGGTGGCCCTTGTTTATCTACTATTTTCAACTATTTTGACCAAGCTTCAAGCCTATGGCGAGAAGAAGTTGGCAGTCTATTAGGAGGTTCAGATGATTCAAGCAAATGGGGTAAAGCTGGCCTTCGGTGGTCAGCAGGTGTTAAAAGGCATTGATGTAGAGGTCAATCCAGGTGAGGTGGTCGTCATTTTAGGTCCATCTGGATCAGGAAAAACGACTCTTCTTCGTTCTTTAAACTTTTTGGAAAAAGCTGACGCGGGTCACTTAGTCTTCGGTGAGGACAGCTATGACTTGGCTCAGATGACCAAGAAGGAAATTGCAGGCATTCGCAAGCGCACAGCCTTCGTTTTTCAAAACTACAATCTCTTTGCCAATAAAACTGCCTTACAAAATGTGACGGAAGGTCTGATTGTGGCTCGGAAAGTACCCAAACAAGAGGCTGAAAGAATCGGTAAGGCAGCCTTGGACAAGGTGGGATTATCTGATAAATATGATTTCTATCCAAGTCAGCTGTCCGGAGGTCAGCAGCAACGGGTCGGCATTGCCAGAGCCATTGCGACCAATCCCGAGGTCATCTATTTTGATGAACCAACCTCGGCCTTGGATCCTGAGTTAATTGGTGAAGTCCTGGCTGTCATGATGCAGTTGGCAAAAGAAGGTATGACCATGGTGGTTGTGACGCACGAGATGGGCTTTGCGCGTGCGGTAGCTGATCGAGTCATATTTATGGATGGTGGTCGGATTATCGAAGAAGGTCGACCAGAAGACATTTTTGACCAGCCAAAAGAAGAACGTACTAAGCAATTCTTAGCTCGCATTCAAAAGGTAGATGTTGAGTAAGCTAAGCAAATTAATTTATCTTATTCATTTCCATAATCGTACAGAAAATGGACAGAATTTAACAAAGATACTTCAATTGTTAGACATTGATTGGTCTAGCGGTTGGAGTATTTTTTGTTTAGAGGGAATGGATATTTTTATATAGTACTTTTAGCACGAGGCGATGAGCCGCAGGCATAGATGAAGTTAGGCAAGGTGGGCTAAGGAAGTAGTAGGAGGAAAACTAAATGACGATAAATGTATTCGAAAGGTCTTTACTTTTTAGTAATAAATAGTATATAATAACCTAAAGAAAACGTTTGCACGATTTTGACTGTTTGCTTGCTAAAAGATAAGCAACAGAAATAGAATTAGGGAGGAGTTCTATGACGACATTAGCCGATGTGGCTAGGTTAGCCAATGTATCAAAGATGACTGTTTCGCGTGTCATCAACCATCCAGAACAAGTTACACAAGAGCTGCGGACGCTCGTAACAGCTGCGATGGAAGAATTAAACTATAAGCCAAATGTGGCGGCCAAAGCCTTGGCTCAGCAACGGACACTGATTGTTCAGGCTGTCATTCTCGAAAAGATGGATGTGGTAGAGCCGTACTATATCGACCTTCTTGCAGGAATCGCTGATGAGCTCAATCATCGAAATTATACCTTGCAGTTGGTGACCAATCCAAGTCAGATTACTGATCAATGCGATGGTTACATTGTGACTGGCGCTCGAAAGGATGACTACCCCTGGCTGAAAGGTCTGCGGAAGCCATTGATTTTATTCGGGGAGAATCAAGAAGGCCTTCCTTTTGTAGATTCAGACAATCGTTTGGCGACTAGGTCCGCAACCCAGTTTGCTTTATCAAAAGGTTATGAGAGGATTGTTTTTGTAGGGATTGACTTGCCAGAAGCCTTTGAAAAAGGGAGAGAAGAAGGCTACAAAGATGCGATGCAGGGCCGAGAAACTCATCTCTATCGATTGGAAAATCGTTCTCGTGTTGCGGAAGAATTTGTGAAAAATCTTGATTATTTACCAGAAAATACCTGCTTTATCTGCGCATCGGATCGTCTCGCTCTTGGGGTTACAAGAGGTTTACAGGCTCTAGGAAAGTCTATTCCGAATGACGTTGGGGTAATTGGTTTTGACGGCTTCTTTTTAGATCGGATGTCCAGACCAGCCTTGACGACGATGAAGCAGCCGATTCGTCAAATGGGGGCTCTTAGCGTCAAACATTTAATGACGATATTAGATGGCAAGCCTCTGGCTAGACAGGGGCATTACTGCCAGGCAACCTTAATTGAAAGGGAGACTACACCTCAGTAGTCTCTTTTTTTGGTCAGTAGGCCGTCTAGGAGTACAAGAGGAGGGAGCTATTTATTCTATTTTAGTTAGATAGTAGACCAAAACTTGTTACCGTTAACATTTAAGAAAACGTTTGCAAAGACTCCTTGGAATTGTATATACTGGTAGTGTACAATTCAAACTTATTTATATGGAGGAGTCTATGAAAAAGAAATCCGTTCAGAATATGAAACGAACAGGGATGCTAGAGAAGAGACAGATTTTTGGCATTCGTAAACTAAATGTAGGTGTAGCCTCTGTTGGGATTGCGGCTGCTCTGTTTTTAAGTGGAGCTGGTCAACTAGTGCAGGCAGAGGAAGTCGTCCTCCCTGCGTCAACTAGTTCAACGACTCTTTCGGAACAGGATGGCGGCGCGGTAGAAGCGACCACAACTGCGATAGAAACTACAGATTCTATGGTAGCTGAAGCGACAGCGGTAACAGAAACAGCCGATGCAACTGCTTCAGAGGAAGCTCCTATCGAAGAAGGTAGCATTCGTCTGCACTTTGAAAATGTAGACGAAACAGCACCAGAAAGTCAAGGTTTGTGGACTTGGGGAGGAGTAGAAACACCATCTGATGGAAATAAATGGCCAACTGATACAGTGAATTTCTCAAGTAGCCAAGTGGATGACTACGGCCATTATGTTGATATTAAAAAATCTGAGACACCAGGCACAATTGGTTATTTGGTCCTTAAAGATGGGGAAAAAATAACAGAATCGGACCAAAAAGTGGAGCTACTGGTCCCTGAGCAGAATGAAGCCTGGATCTCTAGTGATTACAGCGTGTCTAGCTATGAGCCGCTCAAAGATGAAAATGTTCTCCGCATCAATTACACCCGTGAAGACAACAATTATGAAGGTTGGGGCGTTTGGACTTGGGGCGATACGACTGAAGCGAGTGATGGCTGGCCAACAGGTGCCGTGGACTTTAAACTTGGCAAATACGGTGCTTATGTTGACATTCCTCTTTCGAATGGTTTAGATTCTAAGCTTGGATTTCTACTAATCAATCAGAATAATCCAGATCTTGCTGGCAATAAATCGATTGATTTAGCTTTTGCAGATCGTAAACGGCATAGCCAAATTTTCCTTCGCAATGACGACGATAAAGTTTATACCAATCCATATTTTATCGAAGAGAAAGTAGAACTCGATACCAGCAAGGCGACTCCGGGTACAAAAAATGTGACTGTTGAGGCGAGTGTGAAAGCACCATTCAACTACAATGAAAGTGGCTTGGTATCTGTAACTGTCACTAACCCTGAAAATGCTGAGATTGTCAAAATGGAAGTCGATACAAGTGCCATCGGCGGAGGCCTTGTACCAATCTCTACTGAGCTCAATCGTGTGACCATTAAAGCGACGTCTAGCACAGCGCCAGGTACATATAGTCTTCCTGTAAAAGTCTATGACAAGGACAATGGTTACTACGAAACAAAATTGGATGTGACCATTACGGAGCGCATTAAGGCAGAAGGTGAAAAAGACTGGGATGAGCAAGTCATCTACTTCATGATGACCGACCGTTTCTACAATGGTGACGTTAGCAATGATCAGGTGGTTGACGGAGACGTGACCAATCCTCGCGGTCTTTACCAAGGCGGTGACTTCAAAGGAGTGACAGCCAAGCTGGATTACTTGAAAGAATTGGGTGTGGATTCTATCTGGTTGACTCCGATTGTAGAAAATATTCCGCAAAATGTTGGTAGCGCTACAGATGGAGATTATTATGCTTACCATGGTTATTGGGCATCCAATTTTGAGAAACTTAATCCACATTTGGGAAGTTTAGCTGATTTCCATGAATTGATTGATGCCGCAGCTGAAAAAGGCATCAATATTATTGTTGACGTAGTGCTTAACCATGCTGGCTATGGTACAGAAGAGACCTTTGCAGGTATGGTACGGACTAAGGAAGAAGATAAGCAGGGTGATGACCAATTAGGTTCATTATCTGGATTACCAGACTTCAAGACAGAAGAAGCTACAGTTCGCGATCAATTGGTTGCTTGGCAGGCATCTTGGTTGGAACGCTCAACAACTGCTAAGGGGAATTCAATCTATGGTTTCCGTGTCGATACGGTCAAACACGTTGATGATACCACATGGCAACATTTCAAAAATGAATTGGTGGATAGAGACCCTGACTTCCACTTGATTGGAGAATCTTGGGGAGCTAACTATAAAGATACCAAGGGTGACTTGGGAATCGGTACTATGGACAGCTTGTTGGACTTTGGCTTCAAGGATATCTCCAAGTATTTAGTCAATGGTCAACTGAAAGCAGCTGGAAAAGAGCTGGAAGAACGTAGCAAGGTTCTGACTAGTGCAGCTTCTCTGGGTCAATTCTTGGGCAGTCATGACGAAGATGGTTTCCTCTACAGTCTCGGTGGCGCAGAAAAAGAAGGAAATCTGGATAAACTGAAATTGGCTGCTAGTCTCTTGATTACTGCTAAAGGTCAGCCAGTCATCTACTACGGTGAAGAATTAGGTCAATCTGGACAAAACAACTGGCCAGTTTATGATAACCGGTACGATTTCGATTGGAGCAAGGTAGAGACAAGTGACATAGAGGACCATTACCAAAAATTGTTGGCTTTCCGCAATGCCAATTCAACATTGCTCTCACGTGGTGATACAAGCACCCTTGCTGGAAATGATAGCCAAGGTTGGCTTATCAGCAAACGCAGTTACCAAGATCAAGCTGCCTATCTTGTCTTCTCAACCAATACCGAGAGCAAGGAAATGGCGCTTGAAGTATCTGGCAAGGATGTGGTTGTAACAGATGCCTACACAGGAAAATCTTATCAAGCTATCGAGAAAGACGGTAAATGGGTTGTTCAAGTCGAACTTCCAACAATCGGTCAAGGTGGCACCATGCTCCTTCAGACTCAAGCAGGTGACATCGTCAATGCAAGTGTGCAAGGAGCGACTGAAGAACCCATTGAAGCAGGCTACTTCCGTGTTCACTTTAAAACTCTACCATCTGATAATCTATCTAGCTTAGGTTTATGGACATGGGATGATGTCGAAAAACCATCGTCAGATGTAGGTGCTTGGCCGACGGGTGCAACCAATTTCAGCACGGCTAAACAGGATGACTATGGCTATTATTTGGACATCAAGATGAAAGATGAAACGGCCAGCAAGATTAGTCTGTTGATTAATAACACTTCTGGCGATAACATCACAGGTGACAAGACCATTGAACGGATTAGCACCAAGATGAATGAAGCTTGGTTTGATGAAAATTACCAACTCAGCCTCTATCAACCGCTCAAAGAAGGCTACATCCGTATCAATTACTTCCGTACCGATGGCAATTATGACCAAAAAGGTCTCTGGATCTGGGGAGATGTGACTGATGTTGCCTTGGGTGACTGGCCAAATGGTATTGATTTTGAAAACCAAGGCAAGTATGGTGCCTATATTGATGTCAAATTGACAGATTTACCAAGTTCCATTGGCTTCCTGCTATTGGATGAAAGCAAGTCAGGAGATGATGTGAAGATTCAGCAGAAAGATTATAGCTTTAAAGATTTGAAAAATCAGACACAAATCTTCCTTAAGGATGATGATGCGACTATTTACACCAACCCTTATTTTGTCAATAATGTCCGTGTGACAGGTGTTTCTCACGTTAGTTTAACAGCTTTAGAAGCAGCCTTTACAACGCTGGAAGGTGCGGATAAGGATAGCATCTTAGAGAAATTGTCTGTAACAGATAAAAATGGTCAGACAGTTGCTGTGACGGACCTTGTCTTGGACCTTACTAGCAACAAGGTGCGAGTCCTCGGGGATTTCAACCAAGAAAATGCTGGCTATACCCTCAAATATGGCAATGATAGCTTCACAACGACTATGAGCTGGCAATTGAAGGATGAGCTCTATGCTTATGATGGGGAGCTTGGTGCGCGTGTGCGTCAGGCTGGTAGTGTCGTTGATATGACTCTCTGGTCTCCAAGCGCAGACAGTGTAGCAGTTGTTCTTTATGATAAGGATGACCAATCTAAGGTGGTCGGTAAATTGGCCATGACCAAGGGCGATAAGGGACAATGGGACCTCGAATTGAACAGTCAATCAGGTCTTGGTATCGCGGACTATCGTGGTTACTACTACCATTATGAAATCACTCGTGGGGATCAAGCTGTTCTTGTTTTAGATCCATATGCTAAGTCTTTAGCGGAGTGGAATAGTGATTTGGCAGATACAGATCCATCTTATCGGATTGCCAAGGCTGCGATTGTGGATCCATCAGAAGTTGGTCCAAGTGGTTTGGACTATGCCACAATTCCTAACTTCAATCAGCGTGAAGATGCCATTATCTATGAAGCCCATGTTCGTGACTTCACATCAGACCCTGCTATTTCCGATGAATTGACAGCTCAGTTCGGTACCTTTGCGGCCTTTGCAGAGCGTCTCAGCTACCTTAAAGACTTGGGTGTGACCCATATTCAGCTGCTCCCAGTTATGAGCTACTATTATGTCAATGAATTGAAAAATGCAGAGCGGATGAGCGAGTACGCATCAAGCAACAGCAACTATAACTGGGGCTATGATCCACAGAGCTACTTTGCCTTTACGGGTATGTATTCTACAGATCCGACCGATCCAATGAAACGCATCGAAGAGTTCAAAAACCTAGTCAATGAAATCCACAAACAAGGCATGGGTGTGATTTTGGATGTGGTCTATAACCACACTTCTAAGACCTTCTTGTTTGAAGATTTAGAGCCAAACTATTATCACTTCATGGAGGCAGATGGTACGGCTAAATCAAGCTTTGGTGGTGGTCGTCTGGGAACCACTCACTATATGAGCCGTCGTGTCTTAGTTGATTCCATCAAGTATCTTGTGGATGAGTTTAAGGTAGATGGCTTCCGCTTCGATATGATGGGTGACCATGATGCCGAAGCAATTGAGTTGGCCTTTACTGAGGCTCAAAAACTCAATCCAAACATTATTATGCTTGGTGAAGGATGGAGAACCTTTACAGGTGATGCCAATCAGCCTGTTCAGCCAGCGGACCAAGACTGGATGAGTTCAACAGATACGGTTGCGGTATTCTCAGATGAGATTCGTAACACACTTAAATCTGGTTATCCAAACGAAGGTCAGCCAGCCTTTATCACAGGCGGTGCTAAGAGTGTTGAGTCTGTCTTCAATAACATCAAGGCACAACCAGGCAACTTCTTGGCAGATGATCCAGGTGATGTGATCCAGTATATTGCTGCGCATGATAACTTGACCCTCTTTGATATTATCGCTCAGTCCATCAAGAAGGATCCGTCAGTTGCTGAAAACTATACTGAAATTCACCAACGTCAACGCTTGGGTAATTTGCTAGTCTTGACTGCTCAAGGGACACCGTTTATCCATTCTGGTCAGGAGTATGGACGGACCAAACAGTTCCGCCATCCTGATTACAAGGAGCCAGTTACAGAGGACAAGGTACCAAACAAGGCGCATTTGTTGACCAATGCAGATGGAACGCCATTTGACTATCCATACTACATTCATGATTCTTACGATTCATCGGATGCTGTCAACAAGTTTGACTGGACCAAAGCGACAGATGAGGCGCTCTATCCAGAGAATACCCGTACTCAGGCCTTTACAAAAGGATTGATTGCCTTGCGCAAATCTACAGATGCCTTCCGTTTGGGAACAAAAGAAGAAGTTGAACAGAAGGTTAGCTTGATTTCAATTCCAGGTCAAAATGGCATTGCCAAAAATGATGTGGTCATTGCCTATCAAACCATTGCAAGCAATGGGGACCGCTATGCTGTCTTTGTTAACGCAGACAGCAAGGAGCGAAGTTTTGTTCTTTCTGATATTTACAAAGAATTGCTTAAGGGTCAAGTGTTGGTCGATGGTAAGCGGGCTGGAATAGTAGCGCTGACTGATTTGGTAGGTGTGACATTGACAGATGATGCAGTTGTTCTTGCACCTTTGACTGCAACGGTGATTCGTTTGCCTTACATCACTACGGCAGTTCCAGATACAGCGCCTACTGCTGAAGAAAAACCAAGTCTAGACTTTACTACCAAGGAACGTACAGAAGAAAAAATTCTTCCTATCGTAGAGGAAATTTGCTATGATGCAAGTCTTTCTACCGATCAATCTTATGTCCATCAAGAAGGCAAAACTGGTAAGAAAGTTCTGGTTTATCAGGATGTCTTGATTGATGGCATGGTGGTCGCTACTAACTTGTTATCAGAAACAGTTGTTGATAGCGAAACACGTATTGTTGTGAAAGGCAGTATGGAGGCTAAGAAAGAGGCTGAAAAACCGAGTCTTTCTACTACTGCTCAAGCATCTAGACAAGCGACAAGTGCTGCAAGCAAGGCGAGTCTGCCGATTACGGGTAACCGACAAAGCGATTTGGCACTTCTAGGTCTCGGACTTGTTGGACTTGGATTGACAGTTGCTGCGCAAGGAAGAAATAAAAAATCGGAAGAATAATAATATTTGGCTCTCCAGTGGAGCACTACTCAAAACCTTGTGAATCTTTTATAAATACAAGGATTGAGAGTATCACTTCCCTCTAGAAGAGGTTGGTTTTAAACCAACCTCTTCTTTTATGTTTTTTGAGGTTCTTCTAATTTTTTAGGTAAAATAACGTCTATTTATTGATTATTAGAATAAATGGGCTGGTGAACGATAGGGAGGAATTCTGATTAAATCAGCCATTAAAGTTCGGAAATAGTCCAATAGTGAACACAAGCCTGTGCTTTATTTGGTCTTTTTGTTTCCGCTTACATAACTTATAATAAAACCATAAAAATCATTTCAAAAAAGGAGAATGAAAAATGGATTTCCTTCAAACCCCATTAAACTGGTTCTCACAGAATATCCTGCAGAATCCAGCCTTCTTCGTAGGTCTTTTAGTATTGGTGGGCTATGCCCTTCTAAAGAAAAAGCCTCATGATGTTTTTGCAGGGTTTATCAAAGCGACAGTCGGCTATATGATTTTGAACGTAGCAGCCGGTGGTTTGGTAACAACCTTCCGTCCGATTTTGGCGGCTTTGAACTATAAGTTCCAA
The DNA here is from genome assembly GCF_019754195.1 of Streptococcus sp. 2018037. Taxonomy (NCBI): domain Bacteria; kingdom Bacillati; phylum Bacillota; class Bacilli; order Lactobacillales; family Streptococcaceae; genus Streptococcus; species Streptococcus sp. 2018037. The sequence continues at coordinate 48,475 of NZ_JAIJZQ010000006.1, read as the reverse complement.
ATTGATGCAGCAGTTATTGACCCTTACTTCGGTCTTGCAGCAGCAAATGGGAAAATTGCTGAGGAGTTCCCTGATTTCGTATCAGCAGCCACTACAGCACTCTTGATTGGTTTCGGTGTCAACATCCTCTTGGTGGCACTACGTAAGGTTACCAAAGTACGTACTCTGTTCATCACTGGACACATCATGGTACAACAAGCGGCAACTATCTCTTTGATGGTACTCTTCCTCATCCCAGCTCTTCGTAACCAATTCGGTACAGCAGCGATCGGTATCATCTGTGGTATTTACTGGGCAGTCAGCTCAAATATGACAGTTGAAGCAACGCAACGATTAACAGGCGGCGGTGGATTTGCTATCGGTCACCAACAACAATTCGCTATCTGGTTTGTCGATAAGATCGCACCAAAACTTGGTAAAAAAGAAGAAAACCTAGATAACTTGAAGTTGCCTAGCTTCCTCAACATCTTCCACGATACAGTTGTTGCTTCAGCAACCTTGATGCTTGTGTTCTTCGGTGTGATTTTGTTCATCTTGGGTCCAGAAATCATGGCAAATCCAGAAGTTATCACTTCAGGTGCTCCATATAACCCAGCTAAACAAGATTTCTTCATGTATGTTTTACAAACAGCCTTCACCTTCTCAGTATATCTTTTCATTTTGATGCAAGGTGTCCGCATGTTCGTAGCAGAATTGACAAATGCCTTCCAAGGTATCTCAAGTAAATTGCTTCCAGGTTCATTCCCAGCGGTGGACGTTGCAGCTTCTTACGGCTTTGGTTCATCTAACGCAGTTCTTTCAGGTTTTGCTTTCGGTTTAATCGGTCAGTTGATTACAATCGTTCTCTTGATTGTCTTCAAGAGTCCAATCCTCATCATCACTGGTTTCGTACCTGTATTCTTCGATAACGCAGCGATTGCAGTGTACGCTGACAAGCGTGGTGGTTGGAAAGCCGCAGCTATCCTTTCCTTCATCTCAGGTGTCCTTCAAGTTGCTCTTGGTGCAGTCTGCGTTGGCTTGCTTGAATTGAGTGGTGGTTACCACGGAAACATTGACTTTGAAGTGCCATGGTTACCATTTGGACTTGCATTTAAGTACCTCGGTATTGCTGGTTATGTTCTTGTCTGCCTATTCTTATTGGCTATTCCGCAACTTCAATTTGCGAAAGCAAAAGATAAGGAAGCATACTATCGTGGCGAGGCACAAGCAGAATAGTATCCTTGGTCTGTAAAATCAGAACATAATGTATTAAAAATAAAATAGGAGTGAAATTATGGTTAAAGTTTTAACAGCCTGCGGAAATGGCATGGGCTCATCTATGGTTATCAAGATGAAGGTAGAAAACGCCCTTCGTCAACTCGGCGTAACAGATTTTCAATCAGCTTCCTGCTCAGTTGGTGAAGCAAAAGGTTTGGCGGCAGGATATGATATTGTCGTAGCCTCTAACCACTTGATTTCTGAGTTGGAAGGTCGCACGAAAGGTCACTTGGTTGGTCTTGACAACCTCATGGACGACAACGAAATCAAAACAAAATTACAAGCAGTGCTATAAATAGCCGTTAGGGAGTGGGAAAGAACTCGACCAGTCTAAAAAGAGTTCGTCTTCCCACCCCCGCACAGTTGATTAGGTCAGATTTGGAGTGTGAAACACGAACAAATCTGCCAATCAACCACTGCGCTGAGATGTTGACACGAACTCTGAGAAGCGAGGTTGGACTTTCTGCCCAGCCTCTTTCATATAGCGTGTAGAAGGGAAAAACTATGAATTTACAAAAATCATTTACAGAAAATAATTCCATTCGTTTGGGATTGACAGCGGAAACCTGGCAGGAGGCTGTTCACAAGGCTGTTGAACCGCTGATTGACAGTGGTGCTGCGACAGAAGAATACTATGATGCCATCATTGCCTCGACAGAAGAATATGGTCCCTACTATGTGCTCATGCCTGGTATGGCTATGCCTCACGCCCAAGCAGGTGTTGGCGTCTTGAAGGATTCCTTTGCTTTGATTACCTTGACAAAACCAGTCGTTTTCTCAGATGGGAAAGAAGTGTCTGTTCTGCTCACTCTTGCAGCTACCGATCCAAAGATTCATACATCCGTAGCTATTCCACAAATTATTGCCCTCTTTGAATTGGAAAATTCCATTGAGCGTTTGATTGCTTGTCAAACTCCTGAGGAAGTCTTGGCAATGGTAGAAGAGTCCAAAAACAGTCCTTACCTAGAAGGTTTAGATTTAGAAAGTTAGGAGAAAAAACATGAAACATATTCCAAATTTACAAGTTGCCCTAGACCACTCAGACTTGCAGGGAGCGATTAAAGCAGCTGTCTCCGTTGGTCATGAAGTGGACGTTATTGAAGCAGGTACCGTTTGTTTACTCCAAGTTGGTAGCGAGTTGGTAGAAGTGCTGCGCAGCCTCTTCCCAGACAAGATTATTGTTGCAGATACCAAGTGTGCGGATGCGGGTGGTACGGTTGCCAAAAACAATGCCGTTCGTGGTGCGGACTGGATGACCTGTATCTGTTCTGCAACTATTCCAACTATGGAAGCGGCTTTGAAGGCCATCAAGGAAATACGTGGTGACAAGGGTGAAATCCAAATCGAGCTCTATGGTGATTGGACTTATGAACAGGCTCAACTCTGGTTGGACGCAGGTATTTCCCAAGCGATCTACCACCAATCTCGTGACGCCCTCCTTGCTGGCGAAACTTGGGGCGAAAAAGACCTCAATAAAGTGAAAAAATTGGTTGATATGGGCTTCCGTGTTTCTGTAACAGGTGGTTTGGATGTTGATACCCTTAAACTCTTTGAGGGAGTAGATGTCTTCACCTTTATCGCAGGTCGCGGTATCACAGAAGCGGCAGATCCAGCAGCTGCGGCGCGTGAATTTAAAGACGAAATCCGTCGTATCTGGGAGTAAGGCCTATGGCACGACCAATCGGAATATATGAAAAGGCGACGCCCAAACACTTCACATGGAAGGAACGTTTGGAGTTTGCCAAAGAATTAGGTTTCGACTTTGTGGAAATGTCGGTGGATGAGAGCGATGCACGTTTGGCTCGTTTGGAGTGGACCAAGGAAGAGCGTTTGGAGCTGGTCAAAGCCATCTATGAAACAGGTGTCCGCATTCCGACTATTTGCTTCTCTGGTCACCGTCGCTACCCGCTTGGCTCCAATGACCCTGCTCTTGAAGCCAAGTCCTTGGAAACCATGAAACAGTGTATCGAACTGGCTCGGGATTTGGGCGTTCGTGTCATCCAGTTGGCTGGCTACGATGTTTACTATGAGGAAAAATCGTCTGAAACTAGAGAGCGTTTCATCAAGAATCTTCGTAAGGCTTGCGACTGGGCAGAACAGGCTCAGGTCATGTTGGCTATTGAGATTATGGATGATCCATTTATCAACTCCATTGAAAAATACTTAGCCGTTGAAAAAGAAATCGATTCGCCTTATCTCTTTGTCTATCCAGATACTGGAAACGTGTCTGCTTGGCACAATGATATTTACAGCGAATTTTATCTGGGACATCGTTCCATCGCAGCTCTTCACTTGAAAGACACTTATGCGGTAACCGAAAACTCCAAAGGTCAATTCCGTGATGTCCCATTCGGTCAGGGCTGTGTGGACTGGGAGCATATGTTTGCAGTATTGAAAAAGACCAATTACCAAGGTCCATTCTTGATTGAGATGTGGTCTGAAAACTGCGAAACAGTTGAGGAAACACGAGCAGCTATCAAGGAGGCACAAGATTTCCTCTATCCATTGATTGAGAAAGCGGGGTTGAACTAATGCCAAAAGATTTACAGGAAATGCGTCAACGGGTCTATGAAGCCAACGTCGCCCTACCTGCTCATGGGCTCGTCAAATTTACCTGGGGCAACGTATCAGAAGTCTGCCGTGAACTTGGTCGCATCGTCATCAAGCCCTCTGGTGTGGACTATGAAAAATTGTCCCCAGAAAACATGGTGGTGACCGACTTGGACGGAAATGTAGTGGAAGGAGACCTGAATCCTTCGTCTGATTTGGCGACCCACGTTGCCCTCTACAAGGCTTGGCCCAATGTCCATGCCGTTGTACATACCCATTCGACAGAGGCAGTGGGCTGGGCTCAGGCTGGTCGTGACATTCCATTCTATGGGACAACTCATGCGGACTATTTCTACGGTCCGGTACCATGTGCCCGTTCCTTGACAGCTGAGGAAGTAAACTCGGCCTATGAAAAAGAAACAGGTGCAGTTATCATCGAGGAATTCGAGCGTCGTGGTATCGACCCAGTTGCCGTTCCAGGCATTGTTGTCCGTAACCATGGACCATTTACCTGGGGCAAGGATCCTGCTCAGGCAGTTTACCATAGCGTTGTCCTTGAGGAAGTGGCTCGGATGAACCGCTACACCGAACAAATCAATCCACGGGTGGAGCCAGCGCCAAGCTATATCATGGACAAGCATTACCTCCGTAAACATGGTCCTAATGCCTACTATGGACAAAAGGGTGATGAACATTAAGTTCTTGTGTGAAAAAAACAGTAGGGAAAAGTAGCAGACTCCCCAAAAGGGAGAACTGCTTTTTCCCTTTTGATGAGGAGAAAGATGAGGAAATTTTTACAGGATAGTCTGACAGAAACAGCCTACTATTTAGAATTGATTTTATCTGCCATACTTGGCTTAGCCCTTTTAGCCTTGTCAGCGCTTCTTTTTGCAGACCTGCTTAGCTCATTAGCTGGTGATATTCAAGCGGATACGTTTATTCAAAATTTTCTGAGTCGTGCAATGACCTTGGCGGTTGGAGTCGAATTTATCAAAATGCTCTGCAAACAGTCACCTAGCACCGTGATTGAGGTGCTCCTGGTTGCCATTGCTCGCCAACTGATTGTAGAGCATGGTTCTAGTAGTGATTACTTGATTGGAATTATTTCGGTCGCCATCCTATTTGCAGTTAGAAAATACCTTTTCACTCAGTTTGATGATTCCAATAATATTATCATGCGTGCCAGCCAGAAAGTAAAAGTGGCTAATATCATCGCACGAGTAAAAATTCCAAGTGAAGGTAGCGAGACTTTGAGAGATTTTGTGACACGAAAACTCAATGAAGAGGAGAAAACCATTGCTATTGGCGCCTGTGTATATTTGAAAAATGTTGCCCTTCGGATAGATAACATGCACGGAGAACTGATTACCCGAGTAGAAATTATTAAAAGCATCTATTAATTCTAACTAAAGATATTTATGCAACATAAAACAAGTAATAATCAGATGAATTTTAATAATTATCAGAATATCTAAGGTAATTATGTTAAGATAGTAACGGGACGGGGGAAAGAGGAGGAGAATCTTGTTATTAGATAAGAGTAGTTGCGCTCTACTGAGGTACCTGATTGGTCTGCAGGAACCTGAGACAATCATGGCTATTTCCAAGGGCTTGCAACAATCACGTCGAAAAATCTATTACCATCTAGAAAAAATCAATGATGCCCTACCAACAACTGTAGAGAGTATTGAAAGCTTACCTCGCATTGGTATTCGACTTACCGAAGCGCAAAAACTAGCCTGTCGAGATCTTCTCGATTCCATTGATTCGTACACCTACGTCATGAGCATGCCAGAGCGCATTCAGCTGATGTTGGTATATATCTGTATCACACCAGAAAGAGTGACCATTGAACGGCTAATGGAGTTGACAGAAGTCTCTCGTAATACGGTCTTAAATGATTTGAATGAAATTCGAACCCAGTTGGCTCAAGAACAATACAAGATGACCCTCTATGTATCTAAGAGTCAGGGCTATAGTCTGGTTTGTCACCCTTTAAATAAAATCCAATATGTCCACTCGCTTCTCTATACCATCTTCTTGGACGCCAATAAAGGTTTTTTGCAGGTTCTAGAAGATAAGTTATTTGAGTTGGTAGGGTGTCAGTTGCTCTTCTCCGAAGAAATGGCACAATTTTTACAGGGACAAGTATCGCAATTAGAAAAGAAACTGGGCAAGAAAATCAATCGTTACGAGATCGAGTTTATGCTCAAAGTATTGCCTTTTTTGCTCCTTAGCTATCGCAATATGGAGCTGGATGACTTGGAAGAACGAGCCATTCTCAAGGAATTTGAACAAGTTCGAGAGCGTATAGAGTACCGAGTTGCTCAGGAATTGAAAGATGCCTTGTTGCAAACCTTTGATTTGAAATTGGATGAAATAGAAATCTCCCTGATTGCCATTCTACTTCTATCCTATCGAAAGGATAGCGATGTTCATGTATTCAGCCAAGATTTCATTGACTTGAAGCGTGTGGTAGAGCGATTTATTCATCATTTTGAGATACATTCACCATTTGAATTGGAAAATCCAGATGAATTAGCCAAACATCTCTTGGCACATTGCAAGGCTCTGTTGTTCAGAAAAACCTACGGCATCCTATCTAAAAATCCAATGGTCCAACAAATCCAAGATAAATACGGCACCCTGTTTGCTATGACACGGGTTTCTGGAAAGATTTTGGAGGAGGAGTGGCAGATTGAGTTATCCGATGGAGATATTGCCTATTTGACGATTCATCTAGGAGGTGCTATTCGACGTAGTGGGACGCGCAAGGCACAGACACAGATTGTCTATTTAATCTGTGATGAAGGGGTGTCAGTCCAACGCTTACTTTATAAACAATGCCAGCATCATTTGCCAGATAAGAAGATTGGCGCCGTCTTTACCACTGAACAATTCAAGAGTGTCGAAGACTTACTAGAGGTTGATTTCTTGATTACAACCAGCGATGGGTTGGAAACGGATTTCCCTTTGGTTCAGGTTCACCCCATTTTAGATTTTGATGATGTGCTAAACATGACTCATTTTGCAAAATATCGTAGTTTGGCAGATGAAAAACAAGTTTTTGCAGTAGAACTAGACAAGCTTTTGTCGGGATATATCGCAGACGGAAGGACCGCTCGAGAACTCAAACAACGGCTACAAAAACTGATTACCAATGAATTATTAACCAATTTATCCAGTCAAGATATTGAAACAGATCTGTATTAGGGTAAAGTCCAAGTGTGAACACAAGCCTGTGTTTTATTTGGTCTTTTTTTTGTTGCCTTTGGAGCATATACTAGAAGCATAGAAACGTACCTTATAGGAGGAATGGAAAATGGCTAAAGTTCAAGATATTACAAGAGAATCCTGGATTCTTTCAACCTTCCCAGAATGGGGAACTTGGCTCAATGAAGAAATTGAAGAAGAAGTAGTGCCAGAAGGCAACTTTGCTATGTGGTGGCTTGGAAACTGCGGTGTCTGGATTAAAACACCAGGTGGTGCGAACGTGGTCATGGACCTCTGGTCATCACGTGGAAAATCCACTAAAAAAGTGAAAGATATGGTTTGGGGACACCAAATGGCTAACATGGCAGGTGTGCGCAAATTGCAACCAAACTTGCGTGTGCAGCCAATGGTTATCGACCCATTTGCCATCAATGAATTGGACTACTACCTAGTATCGCATGTCCACAGTGACCACATGGACATCAGCACAGCTGCTGCCATCATCAACAATCCTAAATTGGACCACGTCAAATTTGTCGGTCCAGTTGAAAGTGGCGACATCTGGGAAAAATGGGGCGTTCCAGCAGACCGCATTATTCGTATCGCACCAGGTGACAGCTTTGAGTTCAAAGACATCAAGGTCCACGCTGTAGAATCCTTCGACCGTACTTGCTTGGTGACCTTGCCAATCGAAGGTTATGACGAAAATGGTGGTAAATTAGCAGGACTTCCTGTGACAGATGAACTCATGGCTCGCAAGGCAGTCAACTATGTCTTTGAAACACCTGGCGGAACCATCTACCACGGTGCAGACTCCCACTTCTCAAACTACTTTGCAAAACACGGTCGCGACTTCAACATCGACGTTGCTATCAACAACTACGGTGACAACCCAATCGGTATCCAAGACAAGATGACCTCAATCGACCTTCTCCGTATGGCAGAAAACTTGCGTGCTAAGGTAATCATCCCTGTTCACTATGACATCTGGTCTAACTTCATGGCGTCAACAGATGAAATCTTGCAGCTCTGGAAAATGCGTAAGGAACGCTTGCAATATGATTTCCATCCATTCATCTGGGAAGTTGGTGGCAAGTATACTTATCCGATGGACAAGGACCGTATTGAATATCACCACCCACGTGGCTTTGATGATTGCTTCTTAGAAGACTCAAATATTCAATTTAAGGCTTTGTTATAAGATTGAGAACTCTCTTGCTCCATAGAGACGAGGAGAGGTACTATAAACTCTGATAAAGTATGAAATGTGCAAATTACTACTGTTCACTCCAAGGGCGGGACGAAAGTCCTGCCTCTTTTCTACGGACAATTTATTTCTCGCTTCATTTCAAACAGACATAGAAAACGCTTTATGGTATAATAAATTCATGACTTTAAAAAAGGAGAAAAACATGTCAAATCTTTCAGTCAATGCGATTCGTTTCCTTGGTATTGATGCCATCGAAAAATCAAAATCAGGTCACCCAGGTGTCGTCATGGGTGCGGCTCCAATGGCCTACAGCCTTTTTACTAAAGAACTTCGTATCAACCCAGCTCAGCCAAACTGGATCAACCGCGACCGCTTTATTTTGTCTGCTGGTCACGGCTCAATGCTCCTTTATGGATTACTTCACCTTTCGGGTTTTGAAGAAGTGAGCATGGACGAAATCAAGAACTTCCGCCAGTGGGGTTCAAAAACACCAGGTCACCCAGAATTTGGTCACACAGCAGGTGTAGATGCAACAACAGGTCCTCTTGGACAAGGTATCTCAACTGCGACAGGTTTTGCGCAAGCAGAGCGTTTCCTTGCAGCTAAGTACAACCGTGATGGTTTCCCAATTTTTGACCACTATACTTACGTAATCTGTGGTGATGGCGACTTGATGGAAGGTGTTTCTGCAGAAGCGGCTTCTTACGCAGGTCTTCAAAAATTAGAAAAACTTATCGTTCTTTACGATTCAAATGACATCAACTTGGATGGCGAAACAAAAGACTCCTTCACAGAAGATGTACGTGCCCGTTACAATGCTTATGGCTGGCATACAGACCTCGTAACAGACGGTACAGATGTAGATGCCATCTTTACTGCTATTGAAAAGGCAAAAGCAGCTGGTAAGCCATCTCTTATCGAAATCAAGACTGTTATCGGTCATGGTTCACCAAACAAACAAGGTACAAATGCCGTTCACGGTGCTCCACTTGGTGCAGAAGAAACAGAAGCAACTCGTAAGGCGCTTGATTGGAACTATGGTCCATTTGAAATTCCAGCTGAAGTCTATGCGGACTTTAAAGCTAATGTAGCTGATCGCGGTGCAGCAGCCTACGATGCTTGGGTGAAATTAGTTGAAGACTACAAAGTAGCTCATCCAGAATTAGCAGCTGAAGTAACAGCTATCTTGGAAGGTCGTGACGTAGTTGAAATCAAGCCAGAAGACTTCCCAGTTTACGAAAATGGCTTCTCACAAGCAACTCGTAACTCATCACAAGATGCCCTCAACGCAGCGGCTAAAGTTTTGCCAACCTTCCTTGGAGGTTCAGCTGACTTGGCTCACTCAAACATGACCTATATCAAGGAAGATGGTTTGCAAGATTCAGTAAATCCACTCAACCGCAATATCCAGTTTGGTGTGCGTGAATTTGCTATGGGTACTATCCTGAACGGTATGGCAGCCCACGGTGGACTTCGTGTTTATGGTGGTACCTTCTTCGTCTTCTCAGACTATGTCAAAGCAGCAGTTCGTTTGTCAGCTCTTCAAGGACTTCCAGTGACTTATGTCTTCACTCATGACTCAATTGCAGTCGGTGAAGATGGTCCAACTCACGAGCCAATCGAGCACTTGGCAGGACTTCGTGCTATGCCAAACCTCAACGTTTTCCGTCCAGCAGATGCGCGTGAAACACAGGCAGCTTGGTACTTGTCATTGACCAGCAAGTCTACACCATCAGCCCTTGTTCTCACTCGTCAAAACTTGACAGTTGAAGAAGGAACAGACTTTGACAAGGTTGCAAAAGGGGCTTATGTTGTATATGAAGCAGCAGGCTTTGATACTATCCTTCTTGCATCTGGTTCAGAAGTGAACTTGGCTGTTAAAGCTGCCAAAGAACTAGAAGCAGCAGGCACTAAGGTTCGTGTGGTTTCTGTGCCATCAACTGAACTCTTCGATGCCCAAGATGCTGCCTACAAGGAAGAAATCCTCCCAAATGCTATCCGTCGTCGCTTGGCAATTGAAATGGGTGCAACTCAAAGTTGGTACAAGTATGTCGGTCTTGACGGTAAAGTCCTTGGTATCGACACATTCGGTGCCTCAGCTCCAGCTCAAACAGTTATTGACAACTACGGCTTCACAGTAGAAAATGTTGTGAAATTAGTTGGTGAATTGTAATAGAAAATGTCAGAGACAGCCTTTCGAGGCTGTTTTTGAATTTTTTTAAAAATTTTCTTGACAACATAGACAATAAATGATATATTAACATTTGTAAATATCAATATTGCTCCCCCTACCTTCTCGAATGAGGAGGTATTTTTATATTTTTAAGTTAATAGAGGGGCAGAGTTTTGAAAGAAATGTGTGACAAGGAAGAAGTAGAGTTAGATTAATTTTGATAGCAGAGAAATAAAGAAGTGATTTTGAACTGTTATCAGGGCTGTGCTATAATAGATCTATGAACTATACACATGAAGAAAAAGAGTATTTTATGACTCAAGCATTGCAGGAAGCTAGAAAATCGCTAGAAAAGGATGAAATTCCAATTGGTTGTGTGATTGTCAAGGATGGCCAGATTATTGGCAGAGGGCATAATGCGCGTGAGGAACTCAATCAGGCAATCATGCATGCTGAGATTATGGCAATCCAAGAGGCTAACAATGTTGAGGGGAATTGGCGCTTGCTTGATTCGACCCTTTTTGTGACGATTGAACCTTGTGTGATGTGTAGCGGAGCTATTGGCCTAGCACGCATTCCGCAGGTCATCTATGGAGCAACCAACAAAAAGTTTGGAGCTGCAGGGAGCCTCTATGACATTCTGACAGATGAGCGGCTCAACCATCGTGTCAAGGTAGAAACAGGTATTTTAGAAGCGGAATGTGCCAATATCATGCAAGATTTTTTTAGACAACGCAGAGAAAGTCAGAAGGCTGCTAAACTTATCATGAAAGCCCAAGAGGACCATGCAGACAATCCATCTTGTTAGGTCCCCACTTGCACTCTGGCCAAATTGTGTTATAATAATAAACGGAGCAACATTCGTGCGTGAAGCGGGTCAGGGGAGGAATCCAGCAGCCCTAAGCGAGGTCGAGTGTGTGCTCTTTTTGCGTATAATCTAAAACTCCTTTGAAATCAGGCTTTCAGAGGGTTTTTCTTATCTTATTTTTAGAAATGAGGGGCAAGATAGAGGTGGCTTAAGAAAACTTTTTGGATGCTCTGCTATTCTACTGAGGAATAAGGAGGAAAGCTTATGTTTTTATTTGCCTTTCCAGGTATGGGAAAAACGACACTTGCTAAGAAATATACAGATGTTGTGGACTTAGAAATGTCCGACATTAAGTACGATAATAGTAGTGTTCGTCATTTAACGAAAGAGGAGCGAAAATCCACCAGACGTCCACTGAAGGATAAACGCTATAAAACAATCTATGTCAATAAGGCCTATACTCTTCATAGACAAGGAAAGACAGTCCTAGTAGCGCTGAATTTTCTGATGAGAATGTTGCTGGTCATGTCTATACGCGGTGGTGTGCCATTTCATATCTATATTCCCCATCCTTTTCTCAAAGAAGAATACCGCCAACGTTACATTTCAAGAGGCAACAACAATCGGTTTATATTTGAAGTCATGTTCATTTGGTATCCTGCCCTCATTCCGCTTTACCTACTATCTAAGATTCTCCCGAAATGGATTACAGTAACCCAGTCGGGAGAGACTTTGGAGGATTATTACAAACGCGAAAATTTCGTTAGATTTTCACAAAAATTAAGATTTATACAACATATTTCATGAAAATAAATGAAAATTGATAAATTTCTTGAAAAAAATATGATAAAGCGTTATCATATTATGGTACATAAATGGAGGAAAAACATGACACATATTACATTTGATTATTCAAAAGTCTTGGGCCAATTCGTTGGAGCTCAAGAAGTAGAATACATGCAACCACAAGTTACCCTTGCAGACCAAATGCTCCGTCAAGGAACAGGTCCTGGTAACGACTTTATTGGCTGGTTGGATTTGCCAGAAAACTACGACAAAGAAGAGTTTGCTCGTATCAAGGAAGCTGCAGCTAAAATCCAAAATGAAAGTGAAGTTTTGGTAGTTATCGGTATCGGTGGTTCTTACCTTGGTGCTAAAGCGGCTATTGATTTCTTGAGCAATGCCTTTGTAAACTTGCAAACACGTGAAGAGCGCAAAGCTCCGCAAATCCTTTACGCTGGAAACTCTATCTCATCAAGCTACCTTGCTGACCTGGTAGACTACGTGGCAGACAAGGATTTCTCAGTTAACGTGATTTCAAAATCAGGTACAACAACTGAGCCTGCGATTGCTTTCCGCGTCTTCAAAGAATTGCTTGTGAAGAAATACGGTCAAGAAGAAGCTAACAAGCGTATCTATGCGACAACTGACAAGGCAAAAGGTGCTGTTAAGGTTGAAGCGGACGCAAATGGTTGGGAAACCTTTGTTGTTCCAGATGATGTCGGCGGCCGTTTCTCAGTCTTGACTGCAGTTGGTCTTTTGCCAATCGCGGCAGCTGGTGCAGACATTGATGCCCTTATGGAAGGTGCAAACGCAGCCCGCACGACATTTACATCTGATAAAATTGCTGAAAACCAAGCATACCAATATGCAGCTGTTCGTAACATCCTTTACAGAAAAGGCTATGTAACAGAAATCTTGGCTAACTACGAACCATCGCTTCAATACTTCAGCGAGTGGTGGAAACAATTGGCAGGCGAGTCAGAAGGTAAGGACCAAAAAGGGATTAACCCTACATCTGCTAACTTCTCAACAGACTTGCACTCTCTTGGACAATTTATCCAAGAAGGAAACCGCAACATCTTTGAGACAGTGGTTCGTGTTGACAAACCAAGAAAAAATATCTTGATTCCTGAAATGGCAGAAGACCTTGATGGCCTTGGCTACTTGCAAGGTAAGGATGTTGACTTTGTAAACAAAAAAGCAACGGACGGCGTACTTCTTGCCCACACAGATGGTGGCGTACCAAACATGTTTGTGACCCTTCCACAACAAGATGAGTTCACACTTGGTTACACCTTCTACTTCTTCGAGTTGGCAATTGCTATCTCTGGTTACCTCAATGCGATTAACCCATTTGACCAACCAGGTGTAGAAGCCTACAAGAAAAATATGTTCGCTCTTCTTGGTAAGCCAGGATTTGAAGAACTCGGTGCAGAATTGAACGCACGTTTGTAAGAAAACCAAACTGATCGGAAACGGTCAGTTTTTCTTTCCTTTGGAAATGTGGTAGAATAGACACTATGAAAAATGAATTTTTTGTAGTAGGAGATGTTCATGGTAAATTTGAACTGCTACTTGATATTTTGAAGAAATGGGATGAAGAGCGGCAACAGCTGATTTTTCTTGGGGATTTAATTGACCGTGGAGAAAATTCAAAGGCTTGTCTAGAGTTGGTTTGGCAATTAGTCCGAGAAAAAGGTGCTATCTGCCTGACTGGGAATCATGAACGAATGTTTTTGGCTTGGCTGCGTGACCCCTTAGACCGCTACGATCACTATCGGAGAAATGGTGGAGATGCGACTATCAATTCCTTACTGGGGCGTCCCTTGGATGCACCGGTAGATGGCCTGGTGGATGCCAATACAGTGATGGAACAATATGAGGACCTGATTGATTTTGTCAAATCTTGCCCCTATCATATGGAGACTGAGCGCTATATCTTCGTCCATGCAGGAGTTGATTTGACCTTACCAGATTGGCGTGAAACCAATAATCATGATAAGGTTTGGTTACGCACCCCTTTCCATGAGGCTGAAAATACCACAGGAAAAATAATTGTTTTTGGACATACACCTGTGTATAACCTCTTTCAAACTCAATTTCGCATTAGTCAAATCTGGACCAGTCCAGATGGGAAAATGGGAATTGACGGAGGAGCTGTTTACGGCGGAGTTCTTCATGGGATTGTACTAGATGATATGGGTCTGGTGCAGGACTACATCGTCGGAGCAGTCAATCCGAGAAAAGAAATTGAAGATTAGATCATGCTTAAAAATTAGGAGGTAAAACTTCTAATTTTTTTATTTTTATACTTGACAACGCATATATATATATATATATATATAATGGTAGTGTAAACAGTTTCTTGGAGGATTTTATGGCGAAGAAAATTAGAGATGAACATGGGAATGTCTATGTGCAAAAGAAACCATTTTACAAGCGAATTTGGTTCATTGTATTGGTTGGATTGTTTGCGATTGGTCTGATTAAGAATCTTACGAGCTCTAGCGGTGGCCAATCTTCGACAGAACAGGTAAGTACAAGCTCTATAAGATACAAAACTTACCAATTGTCAGAAGTGACTATCAGCATAAATGAATCATGGAAGAGTAAAGAAGGGGATACGAGTGATACCTTATATTTCTATCCAGATGATTCATCATTGGCAATGGCATATTGGTTGCCTTTAGAGGAATCAGTTAAAGATGCAACTGTTCGCTCCCAATATCTGAAGGGGATGGAACAGTCAGGAAAAGTGATACCAGCTAACGAAAGCTCGGTTAAGATTGATGGGATGGACGGCTTCCTTTATGATGCGACAGGTACGATAGATGGCGAAGCATATACAGGTCAGCTCTTTTTAGTTGACACTCCAACAGGAATTTTAAATGTAATTTATATGGCAAAGGATGACTACTCTTCCACTAGAAAACAAGAGTTTGAACAGATCTTAAATAGCGTAGATATTAGTGATGAGGTAGTAGAATCTCCCTCTAAAACTACGGAAACCCCAACAAGTTCAGAAAGTACAGCTACAGTTTCAGAATTTAATCCGACAGATAGCTTAGATGCGACAATTGAAAGTATAAAAACTTATAGTGACTACATGAAAATGTATGAATTTATTGTAAATGAATACGTGACGAACTATGAAAATATGGTCAGCCAGTATGGATTGGGTGATGACACTATGTACCAGTCTATGCGTGATACGGTATCACAATCTGTTGAGCAACAGAAAAAACAATATGGTCCATTAGGGGATGCTGCAATTGTTGGAAGAACTGAGATCATTACATTCTTGAAAGAGTATAGAGATGGTTTGCAACAGCAGTTAGAGCAAATGTCAGCTGCTTTAGGAGGATAGAGAGTTCAATAGTATTCGGGAGGCTAACTTAGCCTCTTTTTCATTTTTTTGCATTTCTTCCCAAATTTTCAGAAAATTTTGATATAATAGAAAAAATATGATTTATAGATTGGAAATACTATGACTGCACAAAAAATGACTGCCCAAGAAATCATTGCCTTTATTGGTAATGCTGTGAAAAAAACGACTGTTAAGGTGACCTTTGAAGGTGAATTGGCTGGGCCTGTTCCTGCTGAGGTAACAAAGCTTGGCAATGTCCTCTTCGGTGACTGGAAGGATGTCGAGCCACTTTTGGCAAATTTGACTGAAAATGTGGACTATGTGGTCGAGCAAGACGGTCGCAATTCGGCTGTGCCTTTGCTGGACAAACGTAATATCAATGCCCGTATCGAGCCAGGTGCCATTATCCGTGACCAAGTGACAATCGGTGATAATGCCGTTATCATGATGGGTGCTGTGATCAACATCGGTGCGGAAATCGGCCCAGGTACCATGATTGACATGGGCGCTATCCTTGGTGGTCGTGCGACGGTTGGTAAAAACAGCCACATCGGTGCAGGTGCGGTCCTTGCAGGTGTCATCGAGCCAGCTTCGGCTGAGCCAGTGCGTGTTGGCGACAATGTCTTGGTTGGTGCCAATGCCGTTGTCATCGAAGGAGTGCAAATCGGTAGCGGCTCTGTTGTCGCAGCGGGCGCTATTGTGACCCAAGACGTCCCTGAAAATGTTGTGGTGGCAGGTGTGCCAGCCCGCATCATCAAGGAAATCGACGCTCAAACCCAACAAAAAACAGCCTTGGAAGAGGCTTTGCGGACACTCTAAGAGGTAGCTATGCTAGATTTAATCGCGACACACCGGGCCCTCCACCAGATTCCAGAGCTGGGCATGGAGGAGTTCAAGACCCACGCCTTTCTCATGGAAACCATTGAGAACTTGCTGGAAGATTGCTCTTTTGCCCAAGTCCGTACATGGAAGACAGGTATCCTGGTCTATCTGACAGGTTCTGCTCCTGAAAAGACCATTGGCTGGCGGGCAGATATTGACGGCCTGCCTATCGTGGAAGAAACGGACCTGGACTTCAAGTCCCTCCACCCAGACCGGATGCACGCTTGCGGACATGATTTCCACATGACCATTGCCCTGGGGCTTTTGGAGAAAATGGCAGAGCAGCAACCGAAAAATAATCTACTTTTCTTGTTTCAGCCTGCTGAGGAAAATCTAGCAGGTGGTATGCTCATGTATGAAGCGGGGGCTTTTGGGGATTGGTTGCCAGATGAATTTTATGGGCTCCATGTCCGACCAGACCTCAAAGTCGGTCAAATGGCCACCAACCGTGCGACCCTCTTTGCTGGGACCTGTGAAGTCAAGATACGGTTTACAGGAAAGGGTGGCCACGCAGCATTTCCCCATACCGCCAATGACGCCTTGGTGGCAGCCAGCTACTTTGTGACCCAGGTCCAGTCAGTGGTCAGCCGTAACGTTGATCCGATCGAGGGAGCGGTGGTAACCTTCGGCTCCATGCACGCGGGCACGACCAACAATGTCATTGCTGAAACAGCCTTTCTGCACGGGACCATTCGGGCCTTGACTCAGAACATGAGCCTCTTGGTGCAAAAACGGGTGCGGGAAGTGGCAGAAGGGATTGCACTGTCCTTTGGAGTAGACTTGGAAATCGAGCTCAATCCAAGCGGTTATCTGCCTGTGGAGAACAATCCCCAGCTGGCGGATGAACTGATGACCTACTTTGATGGTGTTGACGGAGTGGAGATGATTGATTGTCCACCTGCCATGACGGGAGAGGACTTCGGCTACCTGCTCAACAAGGTTCCAGGTGTTATGTTCTGGTTGGGTGTGGATACGCCTTATCCCCTTCACAATCCACGTCTCAGTCCCAAAGAGGAAGTGCTTCCCTTTGCTGTGGATAAGTTGAGCGATTTTTTGAAAATGAAAGCAAACTAGACTATTTTTTCCAGTCTTTTTCTGAAAAGAAAGGAGTTTCTGTGGATAAAAAGAGCATTCGGCAAGAGGTCTTGCAGAGTTTGAAAGACCTAACTAGTAGTCAGCGAGCAAGATGGAGCCAGCGGCTAACGGAACGCCTCCTTGCTTCTGATACTTATCAGGGCGCAAAGTCGCTTGGGACCTACCTTTCCATACCCCATGAGTTCGACACTTCTTACCTGATTGAGCAGGCTCAAAAGGATGGCAAGCAGATTTTCATTCCTAAGACCTATTCACAAGGGCGTATGGATTTTGTAGAATATAATCCTGATGATTTGGTGAAATCTAGGTTTGGAGTTTGGGAACCTGGAATTTATTCACAACCTGTGGATAAGTCTGTGGTTAAGTTGATTCATGTCCCTGGTTTAGCTTGGAATCAAGCGGGTTTTCGAGTGGGCTATGGAGGTGGTTTTTACGATCGCTACCTAGCAGATTATCAGTGGGAGACAGTATCGACCTTGGCAGACTTTCAAGTCTATGATTTCGAACCAGATGTATTTGATATTCCAGTAAAGGAGTTGTTGATTTTTGAAGAACTTTTTTGATAAGCGCTATCCTGTGACCAATGGCTTGTTGGCAGTCACGGCTCTTGTTTTTCTTTTGATACAAATATTTCGATTTGGGCAGACCACTACAGCCTATACGATTTTTGAATTCGGTGGTATGTACGGTCAAGTGGTGCGGTATGATCCGACTCAGTTGTGGCGCTTGATTTCTCCTATCTTTGTCCACATTGGTTGGGAACATTTTATCTTTAACAGCATTACCTTGCTTGGTTTGGGTTATCAATTAGAAGGGCTTTTTGGGTCCCGGAGGTTCTTTCTTCTCTATCTATTATCTGGTATTATGGGGAACCTTTTTGTTCTCTTTTTTACACCAGATGTAGTTGGCGCAGGTGCGTCGACCTCGCTCTTTGGCCTATTTGCAGCCATGGCTCTTTTGAGAAAATTTAGTCGTAGCCCTTATCTACAGGTTCTTGGTCAACGCTACATGGTCCTTTTGGGATTGAACTTGGTCTTGGGACTTTTTAATCCAACCATTAGCATGGCAGGACATATTGGAGGAGCTATTGGAGGATGCTTGGTCGTGATTTTCCTTCCACCTCTTGTGGAAAAGAATCTCTTTACAGGAAAACAGATTTTTTTCAGTTTCATTGGCTATATTGGCTTGATTGTTTTTCTACTAGGGATATTCTATTTGATATAAGAAAAAAACTAGCGATTGCTAGTTTTTCTTTTTATCTAATTTTTTACCAAGATCGATTAAGTATTGTTTCAAATCATCTTTTACTTGAGGGTGTTGGAGGGCGTAGTCGATAGAAGTTTTCATGAAACCGAACTTATCCCCAACATCGTAACGGTTGCCTTTGAATTCACGAGCGAAAACACGTTGCGTTTTGTTCAGAGTATCAATGGCATCTGTCAACTGGATTTCATTGCCGGCACCTGGTTCTTGATTTTCCAAGATATTGAAGATTTCAGGCGTTAACAAGTATCGACCGATGATGGCAAGGTCAGATGGTGCATCTTCTGGTTTTGGTTTTTCCACAAAGGTTTCCACACTATAGAGACCGTTGACACCTTCACCTTGTGGAGCGATAACACCGTATGCAGAAACTTCTTCATGAGGAACAGGCATAACAGCAATGGTTGAAGCATGTGTTTTTTCATAGTCGTTCATGAGTTGCTTGGTCAATGGGACAGCTTTTGTATCTGTGATGTCCATCAAGTCATCGCCGAGCATGACAACAAATGGCTCATTTCCGACAAAGGCTTTTGCTTGAAGAACAGCATCACCAAGTCCACGTGGATGGCTTTGACGAATGAAGTGTAGTCGAATGCCTGTTGTCTCATCAACAAGTTTCAACAAATCATTTTTGCCTTTTTCTTTGAGGTTATATTCTAATTCAAAGTTTGAATCAAAGTGATCTTCGATAGAACGTTTTGACTTACCAGTGACCACCAAAATATCTTCAATACCTGAACGGAGGGCTTCTTCAACGATAAATTGGATGGTTGGCTTGTCAACGATTGGCAACATTTCTTTGGCAAGAGCCTTAGTAGCAGGCAAGAAACGTGTTCCCAAACCTGCAGCTGGGATAACGGCTTTTCTAACTTTTTTCATAAGTATGTAATCCTTTATAATTTATTTTTTGTGTTTAATAAGAATCAATGCCATTCATTTTCATGGCGGAATTCACCCGTCATGATTTCTTTGATGGCATCTTCAATACCTGCACCTTGGTAGATGACCTTGTAGATTGCTTGGGTAATAGGCATGTAAACATCTAATTCTTGAGCCAACTCATAGGCTGCCTTAGTTGTCGAAATACCTTCAATCACCATTCCCATGTTGCGTTCTACATCTTCGAGTTTTTCACCGCGACCGAGCTGATCTCCAGCTCTCCAGTTGCGGGAGTGGACAGATGTACCGGTAACAATCAAATCACCAACACCAGAAAGACCGCTGTAAGTCAGAGGATTTGCGCCCATAGCAACGCCTAGACGTGTGATTTCTGTCAAACCGCGAGCGATAATAGCTGCCTTGGCATTATCACCATAACCAAGTCCGTGTAAAGCGCCAGCGCCGACAGCAATAATATTTTTAAGGGCACCTGCTGTTTCTACACCGATGACATCATTATTTGTATAAAGTCGGAAGTAGTGGTTGCTGAAAAGATTTTGGACGTAGCTGGCTGTTTCCAAGTCTTTTGAAGCTGCAGAAATCAAGGTCAAATCACGGACGATAGTCTCTTCTGCATGACTTGGCCCTGAAACCACGACGATTTCAGAACGGAGTTCAGCAGGAATTTCTTCCTCCAGTACCTCAGACAAGCGCTTGTGACTATCAGGCTCTAAGCCTTTTGAAGCGTGCATGACAACTACCTTGTGTTTGAGAGCTTGTGCGACTTGCTTGGCAACTAGGCGTGTTACCTTGGTTGGCACAACGAAAAGAACCGCGTCAACACCGTCCAAGGCTTCAGTCAAATCCTTATATCCTTTGATGTTTTCATCTAGGATAACACCCTTGAAATAGCGCTTATTTGTATGTTCTTTATTGATTTCGTCGATTTGTTCGGGGACATTGCCCCAAATACGGACAGTATGACCGTTGTCGTTGAGAACTTGTCCTAGGGCGGTGCCCCATGAACCGGGTCCCAAGATGGCAATGGTTTGTTTGGTCATAAAAAATCCTTTCTAGTTGGTGTAATTTAGATATATTATACCATAATTGATACATAAAATCTTATATAAGTTATACAGTATATATATTATGGTTTTTGAGTAAGTAATGGTGCTGAAACAACAAAATATTTTCAGAAAAGAGCAAACGAAATAATTGACAATAGTTCCTAAGAGAACTATAATAGTTCTCATGGTAATTATTTTCGTAGAAAGGAGCTATTATGGGACACACTATTGCAGATTTTCGGAATCTATTAAATCAGATTGAACAAATCAGTGAAACCATTGCAAAGGAATATGATGTGGAACACCTAGCTGGACCACAGGGATGGGCTCTGCGTTTCATAGCAGAACGGTCTGAAGTTGAAACCTTTGTCAAAGACATTGAAGCGGAGTTGAAGATTTCCAAATCCGTTGCCAGCAATCTAGTTAAGCGAATGGAGAAAAATGACTTTATTCAGGTTTTACCTTCTCAGTTTGACAGACGCTACAAGCAGTTGGTCTTGACAGAGAAAGGTCGGAGCAAGATTTGTCACCTAAAATCCTTCCATGAGGAGATGCACCATTCTCTCTTTCGAGGTATTCAAAAGGAAGAATTTGATTTGATCAGACAGGTAGCCAATCAATTAAAAGAAAATATTCAACACTATAAGGAGAAGAATCATGTTTAAAGAAGCCATTTTACGTTACAAATGGTATGCCTTGGCATCGGTCTTGTTGACGTCTATTGTCGTAGCAACGACCTTGATGCAACCTAGTTATTTACAGGATGTATTGACTGCTGTCTTGGCCAATGATAAGGATGAGATTGTCCGTGTCGGTAAGTTCCTCTTGCTGATTGCGGGAATTGGTCTCTTGGCTGGTCTGACCAATACAATCATGGCAGCTAAGATTTCTCAGGGAGTGTCTGCGGATATTCGTGAGAAGACCTTTCGGAAAATTCAGAGCTTTTCTTATGCCAATGTAGAGGAATTTAATGCAGGGAATTTGGTGGTTCGTATGACCAACGACGTCAACCAAATTCAGAACCTTGTCATGATGCTCTTTACGATCTTGATGCGGGTACCTCTGCTCTTTGTTGGTGCCTTTATCATGGCAGTGCGCACTTTGCCAGAACTTTGGTGGATTATCGTGCTCATGATCATCATCATCATGGGAATCATGGCAGTCGTGATGGGCTTGATGGGACCGCGCTTTGGTAAATTCCAGTCCCTGATGGACAGGATGAACAGCATTGCAAAGGAAAACCTCCGTGGGATTCGTGTGGTTAAGTCCTTTGTACAGGAGAAGAATCAATACGCTAAATTTAAAGAAGTATCCAATGAGCTTTTGGATCTCAACCTCTTTATTGGTTATGGTTTTTCTATCTTGCAACCTTTGATGATGTTTATCTCCTACATGGCGATTTTTGTGTCGCTTTATCTCGTTTCAGGGATGTTAGACACTAATATCGAAGCAGTTGGGGGCTTTACTTCCTTTATGAGTTACCTCATGCAAATCATGTTTGCGATTATCATGACTAGCTTTATGGGGATGCAGGCTTCACGTGCTGCTATTTCCATTAAACGTTTGAGTGAGGTTTTAGATACAGAGCCAGCGATGACCTTTAAAGATGGTGCAAAAGAGGACTTGGATGGACGGATTGTCTTTGACAATGTTAGCTTCACCTATCCGCATGACACCGAGCCAACCTTGAAAAATATCTCCTTTGAGATTGAGTCTGGTCAGATGGTCGGTGTGGTTGGTGCAACGGGTGCGGGTAAATCAACACTAGCTCAGCTCATTCCGCGTTTGTTTGATCCACAGGAAGGGACTGTGTCAATTGGCGGTCGTGATTTGAAAGACATCAGTCAGGAAACCTTGAGAGATACAGTGTCTATCGTTTTGCAAAAAGCTATTCTCTTCTCAGGGACCATTGCGGACAATTTGCGTCAAGGTGCACCTGGTGCAGATTTGGAACGTTTGGAGCGGGCCGCAGGTATTGCCCAAGCCAAAGAATTTATCGACCGCTTGGATGATACCTATGAGAGCCAAGTAGAAGAACGTGGAAATAACTTCTCAGGTGGTCAGAAACAGCGGATGTCCATTGCGCGTGGGGTGATTAGTGATCCTAAAGTCTTGGTACTAGATGATTCGACCTCAGCCCTGGATGCCAAGTCTGAGAAACTGGTCCAAGAAGCCCTCAACTATGATTTGAAGGGGACAACAACGGTCATCGTTGCTCAGAAGATTTCTTCTGTTGTCAAAGCTGATAAGATTTTGGTTCTTGATGAAGGTCGCTTGATTGGTCAAGGAACACACGCAGAATTGGTAGCGACAAATGACGTCTACCGAGAAATTTACGAAACACAGAAAGGGAAGGAGGCTTAAAAGGTCCGGGGGACCTTTTAAGGTGGGAGTTTTAGAAAGCGAAAAGCTTTCCAACGGAGGAGCAAGTGCAGTCTATATAGTACGATTGTATTTGAACTCGGTCGGAAAGCTTCGAAAAAAGATAAACCGCCTAGCGTTTCGGGACGCGGCGTTGGTTTCCTATTTTTCGGTCGCTTTCTGGACGACCTTAGTATCATGTTATGAAAACACTTAGATTTTTCTGGTTTTATTTTAAACGCTATAAGCTGTCCTTTGCTGTGATTTTTCTAGCCATTGTGACGGCGACTTATTTGCAGGTTCAGACGCCTGTTTTCCTGGGTAATGCGATTGCAGAGATGGGGAAAATTGGTCAGGCTTATTTTGCTTCGGTGCAAATGGGTCAGTCAGATTTCAAGCCTGACCTAGCTGATTTTAATGGGGTTATGCTCAATCTCTTGTTGGCCTATGTGGCGACGGTGGTGTCGACCCTGGTTTATACCCTGCTCTTTACACGCATCGTTGCTCATTCAACCAACCGTATGCGAAAAGGTCTGTTTGGTAAGTTGGAACGCTTGACAGTTGCCTTCTTTGACAGCCACAAGGATGGAGATATTCTTTCTCGTTTTACCAGTGATTTGGACAATATCCAAAATGCTTTTAACCAGTCCTTGACTCAGGTAGTGACCAATATCGCTCTTTACATCGGTATGGTTATCATGATGTTCCGTCAGGATACTCGCTTGGCTTTGGTAACTATCGCATCTACGCCAGTTGCTTTGATTGCCCTAGTGATTATCATTCGCCTGTCACGGAAATATACTGATAAGCAACAGGCTGCGGTGTCTAAACTCAATGCCTACATGGATGAGAAGATTTCAGGACAAAAAGCGATTATTGTACAGGGTGTGCAGGAAGAGACTATTGATGGTTTCTTGGAGCTCAATGAAGAAGTTCGTCGCACAACTTTCAAGGGACGTTTGTTTGGTGGGATTCTCTTTCCATTTATGAACGGTATGAGCTTGGTTAATACTGCCATTGTTATCTTTGCAGGTTCCAGCATTGTTCTCAATGATAGCTCGCTGGAAACAGCTGCCGCACTTGGTCTGGTCGTGACTTTTGTTCAATATTCGCAACAGTATTACCAGCCAATCATGCAGATTGCATCTAGCTGGGCAGAATTGCAGTTGGCTTTCACAGGTGCTCACCGTATTCAGGAAATGTTTGATGAGCCTGAGGAAGTTCGTCCTCAAAACGCTCCGCTATTTACCGAATTAAAAGAAGGTGTTGAAATCAAGGACATCGACTTTGGCTACCTGCCAGGTCAGAAGGTCTTGGACAAGGTGTCTATTTCAGCTCCTAAGGGCAAAATGGTGGCGGTCGTTGGTCCAACGGGATCTGGTAAGACTACTATTATGAACTTGATTAACCGCTTCTACGATGTCAATGGTGGTAGCGTGACCTTTGACGGTCGCGATATTCGGGAATATGATTTGGATAGTTTGCGGGATAAGGTCGGTATTGTCTTGCAGGAGTCGGTACTCTTCTCGGGTACTATTGCGGACAATATCCGCTTTGGTGATGAGAGTATTTCGCAAGAAATGGTGGAAACCGCAGCTCGTGCCACCCATATCCACGACTTTATCATGAGCTTGCCAGAGGGCTATGAAACCTTTGTGACCGATGATGAGAATGTCTTCTCGACAGGTCAGAAACAGCTGATTTCCATTGCCCGTACGCTCTTGACAGATCCACAGGTCTTGATTTTGGACGAAGCAACGTCTAACGTTGATACCGTAACGGAAGCCAAAATCCAAAAGGCCATGGAGGCCATTATCGCAGGACGGACCAGCTTCGTCATTGCCCACCGCCTCAAAACCATTCTCAATGCGGATGAAATCATCGTCCTCAAAGACGGAAAAGTCATCGAGCAAGGCAATCACAGCCAGCTTCTCAAGCTTAATGGCTTCTACGCTGAACTCTACCACAACCAGTTTGTGTTTGAATAGGGAAGATAGAAAAGGTCTGAAAACCAGATGAGCTGGTTTTCAGACCTTTTCTTGTTGTATCTAAATTGTTCTTGAATATGATAACCTCGGCAGAGTCAATGCCGTATTCGGGTCAGGCCATAGACGACCTGCTTCTGGGTGTGGAAGTACCTCACTTGTGAATGTAGGTTCTTAGCGGAAAGCTTATTCGCAAAGGGTGTAGAAACTATCTAAATCATAAACGAACAATCCGCTGACACTTATCGGCAATATATGGATCGTGTGTGACGATAATTACTGTTTTTCCACTATTATTCATTTCTATGAGAAATTGCAGGATTAAGTCCCTATTTTCCTGATCTAATGATCCCGTTGGCTCATCTGCCAAGATAAGATTGCTTGGTTTGAGTAGAGCACGAGCGATAGCAATTCGCTGTTGTTCTCCTCCAGACAGCTCGGAAATTTTTTGTTTTAGCGTGTTTGCTAGTCCGATTTTTTCTAGTATATTTTTTATGGACTCTTCCTTTTCCTTTTTTGATAATCTGGTATATTTTAATGCCATCAGGAGATTATACTCGACGCTTTCGTTCTCAATTAGAGCAAAATTTTGGAATAGATAGGAAATTTGTTCCCGAATTATTTTTTGAGATGTCCTAGTGTTTACAGGTACGTTTGAATGACCAAATAGGAGGTAATTTCCTTCGTATTCACCGTCAAGCAAGCCAATGATGTTTAGTAATGTTGTTTTTCCGCTACCACTTTTTCCAACAATTGCGACTAGTTCACCTTGTTCAATGTTGAGGGAAAAATCATGTAGGATATGTTTTTGACCAATCTTTTTAAAGATATGTTCTAAATGAATCATAGGTTCTCTCCTTTCAAGTATTGTACAAGATTTTTTTGCTCCATGCGCAGTGATGTAAATAGGAAAATACCCCCATCAGCAATGGCAAATAGTAAAAAAAGTGCAAGAGGAAATAGTGACTTACCAGCTATCAAAATAACTGGAAGAGGTAGCAAATATAGTAGAGTTAGTCCGATTAGAATAGGTTTGTAGCGGTCAAAAAGTGACCATCCTAAAAATTTCATAGTGATGATATGAGATTTTCTCCAAAGAAACATACTTTTTACAATAAAATAGGAAACAACAATGCTCAGTAAGCAGATAATCGCAAACAGGGTGACGAAGTTACGACTAGCGTCTCGGAAACTATCTACACGTCCTTGTTGAATAGATTTTATTGACGAGAACTTGAAATAGCTATCATCAGGTAATTTCTGAAGAATTTGTTCGATTTTTTGTTGATGTTGAGGGGAATTTGCAATTTTGATTGGGCTACTTAGTCCAGTATTTGATAGATGTGCTTTATCTTCCCACGACATATCATTGTCATTGACCAGGCTAATCATTGGATTAGTGAAATTGTTGGATAAGGTTTCATTGTATGGGAAGAATGTCCAGTCGCCGTCATAATAAATGTATTCAACATCTACCTCGCTGACTGTTTTTGCCACTTGTTCTTCATATTTCAGTGACAGAAAACCAATCAATTTTGCTAGATTTTTGTTAGACTCTTCATTCTCTTTCATTGATGCTGGAAAGAGTACAGTCAATTGTTTACTTGTATGTGGAATCGGAAATCCTATACTTTCTAGATAGGTTTTGTTGGCGTATAGAACAGGGATGTCATTAGCCAATGTTGAATGTTCAAATTCTTTAAGATGTGAGAAATTGCCAGGGTTTATGATACTAGAACGAATATAGTAAGTTGGAAGATTTTCTGTCAAATTCTTATATAAGGAGTAATAATATTGATGAGCTTTGTCGGAACCAGACAGGCTATCTTGCCAGAGTTGATTTCCTGATTTTACGGTTTCGAGTGTTAGGAAATCTCCCTGTTTTTCCCATTGTTCTTGATAGTTCAATTCTTGGTGTTCCTCATAAATGCTATTTCCGACACCAATCATCAATATAGTGATAAGAAGTGTGAGACAGCATTTGAAGAAATTATTGATATAGAATCCTGTTTTGAAGGAAACAAATCCTTTTATGATAGATGCGGCATTAATGCGTTGGATAATTGTGATGACTAAAATGTTGATGAGTAGATAGACTTGAAGGAGGATAAAATGCGCTAACAGCATCATAGTTGTAAAACCTTGAGGCATGTAGTCAAAAAACAGAAACGATAAACTATTTAGAATGATACTACCGATTCCTATGATTAGTATATTTTGTTTTACATAGCGATAGAAAATCTCTAAGTTACTGTATCCAAGTATTTTTTCAACGCCGATATGTTTGATATCTAAAATTGGTTGGTAAACAGAAGTTAATGAAAGGAGTAAAAATGCGATACAGCAGATGAGTGCTACTAGTAGCAAGTCTCTGTTTATTAATTCTACTGCTGTTTCAAAGGTTGGAGTCAATAGTGTAGAAGAATCAATATTGAAAAAATGACTTAATTCCTGTACGATTTCAGTGTCGTTTATGGATTTTGTTGATGTGACGGTATACTGACCATTTAGTGTATGGGATGTATCTTGAAAATAGTTTTTTAAAGTGATGAGCCGTATCGTCTTGGCCTGCAAAAATGTTGGGATATGCCCTAGTTTGTCGGAGGATTGTATATTTGTATAAGATCCACTTCCGTCTTCGTTAAAAGTAAGTTGCTGGATTCCAAAATCTTTATAAGGAAAGGTCTCATGAGAAAAAACACCTGCTTTTATTACCTCGGTGTTGCTATCTGTTTTGACAATTGAAACGTCGTATTTATCAGCAATTTTTTCAAAAAAATGCAGTAAATCCTGTGAAGGAACGGCACTATCGCGTAAATAAAATTGAAATGAATAGTCAGTCGTTCCTAATTCACGTATACGATTGATTTCCTTTGTATAGTGTAGATTTACAACGATAAAACTGACACAACACAGAAGTAGAATCATACAGAAATGGTTTAGCCTTTTCATCTGAACACCTCCTTATAAACGCTTTCCGACCAGCACACCAATAGAGCTGGTCGGAAACTAACTATCTTTTTGAATTTGACTATCAGTCATTTAGCAATTGATGAGTAACAGTTGTTCCCGATTACCCTACTATCAAACATTTCTGAGCATGGTAATCGTTTTTCTCTTAATTTCATGGTCTGTGGAAAACTAATTTCAGTGCATATCAAAAACCATAGAAATATTCCATGCCAGTTGGTGGGATTTTGGTAATAAAAGATAATAATCCTAAAAGCAGTATATACTCAGCGGATTATTATCTTTTACATAGATGATTGTTTAATCAACCACCTAACTCTTTTACCAATAACAAAATACTTACAACTAAACTTCCTCCAAACATCAAATATCCTAGATAAATTAAATATTTAGGGCGCTCATTTCTTAAAGAATATATAAGATATAAGGAAGTTAGGTTTAAAATAAGTAGTAATAGATTCAATTTTACGCTCTCTTATAATTATAAAGCGCCCTATCATATATCGGAGGTAATTGATTAGCAATACCGACAACTGAAGCTATCGAAGTTATGGCGCCAATAGCACCAACTCCTCCTGATATCAAAGCGCCGATTACCGTTGCTCCTAGCTCCCATCCAGCAGTTTTAAGTAAATCCATTTCTACATTTCTTATATTATCAACATCTCTCATAAAATTATCTATATATCCAGCATTACTACTGGTTCTAGTAACAGTTTTAGATACAGGATTTCCACCATAAGAAATGTGAGAAACTTTTAAAGTATATCGATTACCTGAAGAAGAATACGACCACGGACTAAACATACTACTATTAGCCGCTCTTAAAACATTAGCACTTAATGCTTCTGCTCCAATCGCATATATATCATACGATGAAATATCTCCTCCTCTATCAATATCCAAAATTTTGGTATCTTTATGATAGGTATAAATTACGTATTCATTAAGTTCGGGAGAAAACGTTCTAATTGTTTTATGCATATTATCTTCACTAATTACCTCAGTTTGTAAATTGACTGATATTTCATTAGCAAATGTTGTAATAATACTGATTGGTGAACAACTTACACCAATCACCAAAGTCGCCAGTAAAATAGAAGCACATTTTTTTATTTTCATACATTCTACCTCCTCGTAAAATACGGTTTGAATTAAACTTAGGAAACTAATCATTTATTTCTTTTGATAAGTCCGACACTGCATACCAAGTTAAAATGTGTCTAATGACAAAGTATATAGCTAAAATATATTATAAGATTTAGATTTTTACGCATTATTTAGCAAGATGTATCACAAATGCTTAACCATCTTTTTTATATCAACATAAAGTGTATATGTACCTACTCCCCTCTCCACCCAACATATAGTTTCCAGTCTTTTTCCTCCTTTCCAGAGTGGTGAGATGGTGGTATCTTATTTATTTGTTGATAATTGGTATAATCAGATTCCATCCACCCCCTAAAAGTTGAGGTGCTAGTAAGATGGCTGAGTAAGTTAAAAGTAAAAGATAGTTTTTCCAAGTTTTCATAAGAAGACCTCCTATCATTTTGTTTGTTTTTATTTACTATTATGGTATCATAGAATAAGTGCAATTGTTGAAAACGTAAACATTTCTCACGTTTTGGGAGGTTATGATGAAGTGGGATTTTGGAACAGTCTTAAAAGAGATTCGCAAATCAAAAGGGCTTAGCCAGCAGGAAGTTTGTGGAGATGCCTTGTCACGGACGACCCTATCAAAAATTGAAAACAACAAAGAGTACCCGACCATTGCTCACTTTTCCCATATTCTTCGTCAGCTGGATATGACCTTTGCAGAGTTTGACTATATCTGTCATGCCTATCAGCCTTCGGAGCGTTCTTCTATCATCCATCGCTTTGAAAATCTGAGAGGACAATTTTTTTCTGAATCAAGCTGTCAAGATTTTTTGTACCAAGTAGAGCAGTATTTGAAGAAGCAAGAAGATATACGGGTTCAACGAATTGAGCAACAATTACGCTTAATTTTATCCATTTATCAAACAGGAGATGGGGAGCGGACCAGACAGTTGGGGCAAGCACTTTGGAAGGAATTGGAGAAGTCAGACACTTGGTATTTAGCTGACTTTCGTAAGTTGGGGTTGGTGCTTCCTATCATTCCTATATCCCATTTGAAAGGCTTTGTAGATAAAATCTTGCTTTCCTTGGACAAGTATAAGGACTTCAGAGATGTACAGGTTAGCCAGTTTGCTTTTCTCTATAATCTATCGACTGTTTTACTGAAAAATGGGGAGTATCAACTTTGTGTTTCAGTAATGGAGAGAGTTTACACTATGGCTCAGGAAAGTATGCGGATTGACTATGTAGGCATGGCTAATGTCCGTATGGGCATCTTTCAGCAAGATAGAGGGATGGTGGACCAGGGGCTTGCTATTCTTCGAGCCGCAGACTTGCTAGAGATGGTTGAACAGTTGGAGCAAGAAGTCGAGAAGTATTGGGAGATTTTTGGCTCGGAAGAGGTTTGAACTGCTTGAGCTAGTTTATATTTGTAGCACCTGTAGGTCAGGTGTTTTTTTGCTGAAAATCGCAGGCTTTGATGAATTAGTGTATAATAGACCTATGAAAAAACAGAGCGTTCGGGTTGAATTATTTCCCCTGAAAAAGGAAGAAATCCTTGCCTACTTAGATGACAAGGGGATTTTGGTAAATGCCTATTTCAAGACCTACTTAGCTCATCCAACTTATCAAGAAGTGGTGGAGAAACAGAAGTGTTTAGTTGAGATTGTCAGCCTAGCTGATATGGGATTTGATCGGGAAGCAACTGCTCCTCAGATAGAGGAGAGAGCCGTGGAGATTGGTTATCAATTACCACCAGCTCATCTGGGAGTTTATCTTCGCCTGGCCTTGTTGGAACAGGAAGTCAGTCAAGATGCCATACTCTCCCAAGGGAAATCACCAGACGGAGCTATTTGCCTGCTGTCGCCTCAGTTGGAAGAAGAATTCACCTTCCCTCGTAGTGTCTATCTTCGCAAGGTTGACCAAGACTTGTGGCTACGTGCAGCTCGCTTTGATGACGAGTATGCCTTTCCCTTAACAACACTTTTTGCATTTGTGACGAAAAATGCGAATGAATAAAAAGAAGAAAACGATGTAAGGAGTTCTTATGAAAATCCGTGGATTCGAACTGGTCAGCCAGTTTACTGATGAAAATTTATTGCCAAAACGTGAGACAGCCCACGCAGCAGGTTACGACCTGAAAGCTGCGGAGACGGTCAGCTTGGAGCCAGGTGAGATTAAGCTGGTGCCAACGGGTGTCAAGGCCTATATGCAGGCCAACGAGGTCCTCTATCTCTACGACCGTTCGTCTAACCCTCGCAAGAAGGGCTTGGTCCTAATTAACTCGGTCGGGGTTATCGACGGCGACTACTACGGCAATCCAGCCAATGAAGGTCATATCTTTGCTCAGATGCGAAACATCACAGAGGAAACCGTCGTGGTGGAAGCTGGCGAGCGTATTGTGCAGGCTGTTTTTGCCCCCTTCCTCTTGGCTGACGGCGACCAGGCCGATGGCGTTCGGACGGGCGGATTTGGCTCGACAGGGAAATAGACTACTATGCAGATTCTCTTTGTGCGGCATTCCGAGCCTGACTATAGTATGTTTGACCAGCATGAAAATCCTCGGCTGTACGCAGGTTTTGGACGGGATCTGGCTCCCCTGACTGAAAAGGGAAGGGCTTTGGCCCAGGAAGCTGCCAGCAATCCTGTTTTTGCTCAGGCTCAGGCGGTTATCGCTTCAAGCGTCACGCGGGCCTTGGAGATTGCAACGTACATTGCTCATGCCCAGCAACTACCTCTTCTGGTTGAGCCCTTTTTTCATGAGTGGCGACCAGACCTGACGGGGCAAAATGCCAGTCAAGATGAGGCTGTCTTAGCTCATCGATTATTTTTGGAAAATAGCGGAGCGGTGCCCGAGTCTTCTCCTGTTCGTTATGAGACTGCTGCGGAGATGAAAGAGCGATTTTTACAGGCCCTTGAAAAATACAAAGCCTATGACCGAATCGTTATCGTCTGTCACGGTATGCTGATACGCCAGTTTGTTCCCAAAGAAACCATAGCCTACTGCGAAATCCTAGAATACACTCTATAGGAGGAAATCATCATCGCTAAGAAAAAAACAACCTTTGTCTGTCAATCCTGCGAGTACCACTCGCCCAAGTATCTGGGTCGTTGCCCCAACTGTGGCTCCTGGTCTAGCTTTGTCGAGGAAGTGGAAGTTGCAGAAGTCAAGAATGAGCGGGTTAGCCTGACAGGTGAGAAAACCCGCCCCGTGAAACTCAATGAAGTTTCCTCCATTCAAGTGGCCCGCACCAAGACCAACATGGAGGAGTTCAACCGCGTCCTCGGTGGCGGTGTGGTGCCGGGCAGTCTGGTCCTGATCGGAGGCGATCCAGGGATTGGCAAATCCACCCTGCTCTTGCAGGTTTCTACCCAGCTTTCGACCATTGGCACCGTCCTCTATGTGTCGGGGGAAGAGTCTGCCCAACAGATTAAGTTGCGGGCGGAACGTTTGGGCGACATCGACAGCGAGTTCTATCTTTATGCGGAAACCAATATGCAGAGCATTCGGACCGAGATTGAGAAGATTCAGCCAGATTTCTTGATTATCGACTCTATCCAGACCATTATGAGCCCTGACATCTCCAGCGTGCAAGGCTCTGTCAGTCAGGTCCGTGAAGTGACCAATGAACTCATGCAGATTGCCAAGACCAACAACATCGCAACCTTCATCGTCGGCCACATGACCAAGGAAGGAACCCTGGCTGGACCGCGGACCTTGGAGCACATGGTGGATACCGTTCTCTATTTTGAGGGCGAGCGACAGCACACCTTCCGTATCTTGCGGGCGGTCAAAAACCGCTTTGGCTCCACCAACGAAATCGGCATTTTTGAAATGCAGTCGCAGGGTTTGGTCGAAGTCCTCAATCCTAGTGAAGTCTTTCTGGAAGAGCGTCTGGACGGGGCGACTGGCTCTGCCATTGTCGTGACCATGGAGGGCACCCGCCCAATCCTTGCAGAAGTGCAGGCCCTGGTGACCCCGACAATGTTTGGCAATGCCAAGCGGACCACGACAGGCTTGGATTTCAACCGTGCCAGCTTGATTATGGCGGTTTTGGAAAAACGGGCAGGCCTGCTCCTCCAAAACCAAGATGCCTACCTTAAGTCAGCAGGCGGTGTCAAACTGGATGAGCCAGCTATTGACCTGGCGGTCGCAGTTGCCCTTGCCTCCAGTTACAAGGATAAGCCTACTAACCCCCAAGAGTGCTTTATAGGCGAAATCGGTCTGACAGGCGAAATCCGCCGCGTCAATCGGATTGAACAACGGATTAACGAAGCCGCTAAATTAGGCTTTACTAAGGTTTATGCCCCTAAAAACTCTCTGACAGGTATCAAGGTGCCCAAGGAAATCACGGTTATCGGCGTGACTACCATTGGCGAAGTCTTGCAGAAAGTCTTTCAGTAACACAGTATCGGAGGTGACAATTATGCATCTCCTTTTCTGTCTTTTTTGGAGGGAATATGATAAACTAGAAGCAATTTATTTTCAGAAAATTTCAGAAATTCTTATCAGACAAGGAGGTCCTATGTCTTATTTTCAAAACTTTATGAAGGCCAACAAGGCCTACGTTGACCTGCACGGCACCTATCACTTACCGCTCAAGCCTAAGACCAAGGTGGCTATCGTGACCTGTATGGACTCACGGCTTCACGTGGCGCAGGCCTTGGGCTTGGCCCTGGGTGATGCCCACATTTTGCGGAACGCAGGTGGTCGAGTGACAGAAGACATGATTCGTTCGCTGGTCATTTCCCAGCAGCAGCTCGGCACAAGGGAAATTGTTGTCCTTCACCATACAGATTGCGGTGCCCAGACCTTTACCAATGAGGACTTTGCGGTCCAACTCAAGCGGGATTTGCAGGTTGATGTCAGCGGTCAGGACTTCCTTCCCTTTACTGATGTTGAGGAAAGTGTGCGGGAGGATATTGCTCTCTTGAAACAATCTCCGCTTATCCCCGACGACGTTGAAATTTTCGGTGCGGTTTATGATGTGGATACGGGTCGTATGACAGAAGTTATATAGGAATGCTCAGGAAATTCGGTTTTTCCTGTAAATTTTATCTGAATGGCCGAGAAATCCTTGACAAGTTTTTTTGAATGAGATAAAATTGTATTATCACAACAGAACAAACAAAGAGATAAATGATACTTAGTTTATTTTAGCTTGTTCTAGGTTTATTATGGCTATCCTGTGGTTAACAGGACCTTTCGTAAAAAATAGGAGTCAACTATGTCAGACAATCGGATGAAATATACTATCGATAGCAATATGCAGTTTCCTTTGGTGGAAATCGCCTTGGAAGCTGGTGAATCAGCTTATATTCAACAAGGGAGCATGGTCTACCATACGCCGAGTGTGACCTTGAATACCAAGCTCAATGCGCGTGGTGGTTCAGGTTTTGGTAAATTGATGGGGGCCATCGGTCGGTCAATGGTATCAGGCGAATCTATGTTTATCACGCAAGCCATTTCCAATAGCGATGACGGAAAAATTGCACTTGCGCCTTCAACGCCAGGTCAGGTTATTGCCTTGGAACTTGGTGCAGAGCAATATCGACTAAATGATGGTGCCTTCCTTGCCCTTGATGGTTCTGCTCAATATAAAATGGAACGCCAGAGTGTTGGAAAAGCTTTCTTTGGTGGTCAGGGTGGACTCTTTGTGATGACGACAGAGGGGCGCGGAACACTTTTGGCGAATGCATTTGGTTCTATTAAGAAGCTAACTTTGGATGGTGGAAGTATCACCATTGACAATGCTCATGTGGTTGCTTGGAGTCGTGATTTGGACTACAATATCCATATGGAAAATGGTTTCCTCCAATCTATCGGTACAGGTGAAGGAATCGTTAATACCTTTACAGGTTATGGAGAAATCTATGTACAGAGCTTGAACATTGAGACCTTTGCTCAGGTCATTGGCAATCATATTGTCGGTGCAGGTGGTGACGGTGGTGGTGGAAGCACATCATTGCTGGATGCGATTTTTTAAGAAAAAAACTCTGCAATTTTCAAAATCATATAATAAAAATTAGGTCCCTCGCGTAATGCAAGGGACTTTTCTTAGTTTATTTCTACCACTTACCTGTCTAATTTTGCCACTTACTGAAATGCCCTTGTAATTGGATGTCGAACTGGTATAATAGAGCTATCAAAAAGGAGGGAGCTATGAAAGTTAGGATTGAATTTGATGACAGCTTAGATCAGGTTGAAGTTGTTATCCGAACCAGTCAGCTGGGACCAGAGATTGAACAGATTCAGCAAGCTTTGCAACAAGTTAGTCGTCCCTCGCTTGTTTTTTACAAGGGGAGCAGCGAGTATTTTCTTTCATTGGGTGACATACTTTTCTTTGAAACGGACGGAACCAAGATTTTTGCTCATACAGGCGATGATGCCTACGAGGTTAAGATGAAACTCTATGAACTTGAGGAGTATTTGCCTATCTACTTTTGTCGGGTAGCTAAGTCAACCATTGTCAATAGCAAGGTAGTCTATTCGCTAGATAAGTCCTTCTCGGGCACCAGTCGGATTTCCTTCTATAAGACTCACAAGGAAGTTCACGTGTCGCGGCATTATTATCATTTGTTAAAAGAAAAATTACAAGAAGTGAGGTAGGAAGATGAAAAGAAATGGTTTGGGAATAGCTTTACTGATCTTGGCAGGCTTGGTCTTGTTTCAAGACTACTTGCCGGTTGTGGAATTTCCTCTTTGGAAATTGGCGCTGGTAGTCGGTTGGAGTTATCTCTTTTTTAAAGCAATGATAAAAAAACAGCTAGTTACAAGCTTTGTCTGGGGAACCTTGGTCTTTATTGTGCTAAACAGTCACTTTGATTGGTTGGAAATTGATACCTGGACCTTGATATTAGGTGCGATACTGGCTTGCACAGGGGTGAAGTTGTTAATAAAACCTAGAAGGAGCAAGAATATGGTCGATACAAAAAGTTTTGTCACAGGAGTGATTGGCGATAAGGGACGCGATACAGCTTTTGGCTCCTCTACTCGTTACATTCATGAGGAAAATTTTATCCATGATAGTGTTGATGTAGCCTTTGGATCTAGTACGGTCTATTTTGATCAGGCAGTGATTCTGGGTGATCAGGCAGATTTTCATATCGATGCTGCCTTCTCAAATATCACACTCTACCTGCCTGCTGACTGGCAAGCAGTAGTAGAGTTGGATAGCGCCATGTCAACAACTAACAACTATGCATCTGAGCCAAAAGAAAAGGTTCTCTTGGTGACGGGTGATATGGCATTTTCTACATTAAATATTTACTCTATGTAAAAGAATAATCACAGAGGAAAGTCTATCCAGGCTCCTCTGTAAGATAAAATATCTGAATATTCTGAAAATTACACAAAAGAAAGGGATTATCATGAAAAAGATTTTGAAAAATGCTACATACCTATGGGTACTGACGGCGGATATGCTGTCCAATTTTGGTGATGTTGTCTATTATCTGGCCCTGATGAACTATGTCTTGCTGGTGCCCAACAGCCGTCTGGCGCTGGCGATTGTGACCTTCTCAGAAATCTTTCCTAGCTTTATGGGCCTCTTCACAGGCTATCTGGCAGACAAGACGGCCAACAAAATCAGTACTATCAAGCTAACCCTCCTATTCCGTGTCCTTCTCTACCTCACTCTCGGATTTTGCATGGGCTTTGAGCCAGCCCTCTGGATTGTCGTGGTGGCTGCAACTTTCAATGTCTTTGCAGACTTCGCTGGCTTCTATGAAAACGGCCTCTATACACCTCTGGGATTACGCGTAGCGCCCAAAGAAGAGCGGGAGCAGTATTCAGCCTTTCGTCAGACCGTGACCAGCCTCCTAAACATCGCCTTTCAGGCCCTCTC
Source organism: Streptococcus sp. 2018037 (assembly GCF_019754195.1). Lineage (NCBI taxonomy): Bacteria > Bacillati > Bacillota > Bacilli > Lactobacillales > Streptococcaceae > Streptococcus > Streptococcus sp. 2018037. The sequence goes on along the minus strand of NZ_JAIJZQ010000006.1, from coordinate 11,670 downwards.
TGCCCTCTTGGTCGGCCTCCTCTCCTATCAAAACCTTGCCTTTCTCAACGCCGGCACCTTTTTAGCCTCCCTCCTCATCATGCAGCTGCTGACGCCAGCCTTTCGTAAACTCCTGACGGAGCAGCCTTTGAAAATAGCAGAGCAACCGAGTCAGACCGAGCAGGCAACCAAGGGTCCGAGCATTCTAGCTTCTTTCAAGCAAGCCATCGTGGAGCTGCGCAAGATCCCCGAGTTTCGCCTGGTCCTGATTACCAGCCCCATAATCAACGCCTGCGGAGCGATTCTCTATCCTATTCTGGTCCTGCTGATTAGCGAAGACTCAAGCCTTGTTTTTCTCAATGTTGAGACCACCCTTGCCCTGACAATTCTGATCTTCTTTGTCGGCAACATCTTGGGTTCGACCTTGGTCTTTACCCTTTTCAAAAAGACCAGCATGGTGACGCTGGAAGTGGCAGCCACTTTCTCTCTTCTTGGCGTTTTTGTCGGAATGTTGCTGCATCAACTGCCAATTATTTTCTTCTTCCTTACTACAATGGGAATTAGTTCTGGAGCTAGTGGACCTAAGTTTAACGCTAAGTTTGTCAATTCTATGCCAGAGGAGCAGTTGGCGACCATTGGCGGAGCGGTGTCAACCTATTTTATGCTAGGTCAAGCCTTTACTCGACTGCTGGTATCAGGTTTGGTCTTGGTATTAGCCGTCGATCAGATTAGTGGACTTTTCCTAGCAGCAACTGGCTTGGTGGTCCTCTATGTCCTCTACTGGTTGGCTCGTAACCAAAAAACACCTCAAAATCAGTCTATCTAGGCTGATTTTTCTGTTTTCTTATGCATATCTATGCTATAATGTTCTTGATTGAAATTTTACAGGAGAGAAACATGACTAAACCAATTCGTGTGCGTTACGCACCAAGTCCAACAGGACTTTTGCATATCGGAAATGCTCGTACAGCATTGTTCAACTATCTTTTTGCCCGTCATCACGGCGGTACTTTCCTTATTCGTATCGAAGACACAGACCGCAAACGCCATGTGGAAGACGGCGAGCGTTCTCAGCTTGAAAACCTGCGTTGGTTGGGTATTGACTGGGATGAGAGTCCAGAAACTCATGAGCAATACCGTCAATCAGAGCGTTTGGATATTTACCAAAAGTATGTTAATCAGCTTTTGGCAGAAGGTAAGGCCTACAAGTCTTACGTGACAGAAGAGGAATTGGCGGCGGAGCGTGAGCGTCAGGAAGCTGCGGGCGAAACACCTCGCTACATCAACGAATACCTGGGTATGTCTGAAGAAGAAAAAGCAGCCTACATGGCAGAGCGTGAGGCGGCTGGCATTGTCCCAACTGTTCGCTTGGCTGTCAACGAAGCTGGAATTTACAAGTGGAATGATATGGTTAAGGGCGAAATCGAGTTCGAAGGTGGTAATATAGGTGGTGACTGGGTTATCCAGAAACGCGACGGTTACCCAACCTATAACTTTGCCGTGGTGATTGACGATCACCTTATGGAAATCTCGCACGTTATCCGCGGAGATGACCACATTGCCAATACACCGAAGCAACTCATGGTCTATGAAGCACTTGGTTGGGAAGCTCCAGAATTTGGTCACATGACTTTGATTATCAATTCAGAAACTGGTAAAAAGCTATCTAAACGTGATACCAACACCCTTCAGTTCATCGAAGATTACCGTCGTAAAGGGTACATGCCTGAAGCTGTTTTCAACTTTATCGGTCTCTTGGGTTGGAACCCTGGTGGTGAAGAGGAAATTTTCTCCCGTGAGCAATTTATCCAACTCTTTGATGAAAATCGTCTCAGCAAGTCACCAGCAGCATTTGACCAGAAGAAAATGGACTGGATGAGCAATGAGTATATCAAAAATGCTGATTTGGAAACTATTTTCAACCTTGCTAAGCCATTCTTGGAAGAAGCGGGTCGCTTGACAGACAAGGCAGAAAAATTGGTGGAACTTTACAAGCCACAAATGTCATCTGCGGATGAAATCGTTCCGTTGACAGACCTTTTCTTCTCTGATTTCCCAGAATTGACTGATGAGGAAAAAGAAGTTATGGCAGGCGAAACCGTCCCAACTGTCCTCAATGCCTTCAAGGAGAAATTGGAAGCTATGACGGACGAAGATTTCCAACCAGATAACATCTTCCCACAAATCAAGGCTGTTCAAAAAGAAACAGGCATCAAGGGCAAAAACCTCTTCATGCCAATCCGTATCGCCGTTTCAGGCGAAATGCACGGACCAGAGTTGCCAAATACCATTTACCTACTCGGTCGTGAAAAATCTATCCAGCATATTGATAATATGTTGAAGAGTTTGTAAGATAAAAAATCCCCGCTGTCCTGTGACGGCGGGGATTTTGCTAGAAACTGTGTAGTTTTTCTTCTATTTGTTGGAGTAGATTTTCTAGATTTTCCTTCTGTTCTTGGAGCAGGAGGATTTGTTTTTCACGGTCGACAATTTCATCTAGTATGACCTGTTTATTTTCTTTTAGCTGTTCGAGACTGCCGCATTTGGTGTCGTGAAGTTCTTTGATACGGATAATAGCTTTCACAGATAGGCCTAACTGGCGAAGTCCTAGTATATTTTCTAGGTTGTTGATTTCTTCTTCGTTCCAGTAGTAGTTACCGTTAACCAGCTGAGGTTGTAGCAAGCCTTGTTCTGTATAAAAACGAAGTGTATCGCGTTTGATACCAAATTGTTGCATGACTTGTCCTGTTTTCATAATTTCCTCTTGACAGTGCCTTACCCCCTCATGATACATTGATGGGGAAAGGAGTTCTATATGCTTATTGTTAAATGTTTGATTGTGCTTTATTTGGGGCTGTTGCCTGTGTCTGCTTGGGTTTATCGCAAGCAGATGCCCAAGTGGTTACTAGCTTTGTATGCCTGCCCAGTGTTGCTCAGTTTGTTGGGCTGGCAGACAGTTTGGGGATTTATTCTCGGTTTATTTTTGGCTTGCGGTGTGCGTGTCTTAGGTGGTCGCATTCTTTTTGGGAGAAATCGTCTCAGTCACTTTTTATCTCATGTTGTACTGAGTTTCATTCTCGCTTTTGCCCTGTTTTTGTTATAAAAACAACCTCTCCACATAGTCCTTCTGCCTTGGAATGACTAGCTCTGTTTCCAGGAAATCTTTCAGTTTTTCCTGTGGGACCCAGATGTAGTTGCTGGTTTCGTTGGTTTGGAGTTGGATAGCAGATTTGTCCCAGTCGGTTTCTGCCCAGTAGCAGTGGAAGATACACTGGTCATCATGGGCAACAAAGTGTGTATGGTGGCGGAGTTGGGTCGCTGTCAGTTCAATGCCTGTCTCTTCGCGGACTTCGCGTAAAATGGCCTGCTCTGCTATTTCCCCAAACAAGGCCGAGCCTCCTGCTGTCGCTTCATAATAGTCAGGGTAGGAGGGCTTGGTGCTGTCGCGTTTCATAAAGAGGGTGCTACCGTCACGGTGGCGGATGATGCACTCGACGACTAGGTGGTAGAGACCATCGGGAATGGCTTGACCGCGTGTGAGGGTGTGGTCGGTCAAGTGACCGTCGGCTGTGTAGGCGTTCCAAGTTTCCATTTCATTCTCCTGTCAATTTTGTAGTTATTCAGTATAGCACATCTATAAGTGCAAAGCAACATGTTTTATTTTTGTACGGACAATTGTTATACTGGGGCTACTAACTCAAAGGAGAAATCAATGCAAACCATAATCCCACATCTCTGGTACGATACAGAGGCAAAAGAGGCTGTAGAGTTCTATGTGGACCTTTTCGGAGGCAAGATTGACTGGACCTATACCATTACGGATACGCCATCAGGTAATGCGGATTTGGTTCAGTTCCAACTGGGGGACATGACCCTGGCAGCTATTAGTGCAGGGCCGTATTTTAAGCTCAACGAGTCTATGTCGCTCATGGTAAATGTAACTAGTAAGGACGACGTAAGCCGTCTTTATGAGGCGCTATCAGACGGTGGTCGTGTGCTTATGCCATTGGCAGAATATCCCTTCAGCCCTTATTATGTCTGGCTGGAAGACCGCTTTGGTCTGTCTTGGCAGCTTTCGTATGAACCCGATTTGGATGTGCCCTATAGCTTCGACATCTGCCTGCTCTTCTCGCAGGACCAGGTCGGTTTAGCCCAACCTATGCTAGATTATTACAAGGATAAGCTGCCTCAAGCTCGTCTTGGTCGCTTGTCTTACTATGGCGAAGGTGAGGCTACGGTCGCTGCTGCCAAGTTGAATTATGCGGAGCTTTTTATCGGAGACCAAAAAATGATTGCTATGGACCACGGCTACGGTGGCGTGGCCTCTTTCAACGAAGCCTTCTCCTTCATGGTTTATGTAGATAGTCAGGAAGAAGCAGAGAGCTGGTATGAAAAAGTGTCGGCAGATCCAGAAGCGGAGATTTGCGGTTGGGCCAAGGATCAGTTTGGGATTTCCTGGCAAATTGTGCCGCGTATTTTGATGGAGGCATACGATGCAGTAAGTCCAGAAAAGGTCAAGGCAGTCAATGCGGCGGTGATGACCATGAAGCGTTTGGACATTGCGGCTATTCAAGCATTGCTAAACTAGCAGATGATAACGGAGACTGTTCTGCAGTTTCCGTTTTTTGGTTGAGGAAAGGTTGATTTACAGGAATTTTGATATAATGGAAAAAAGTGTACGAAAGGAATGTGTATGAAAGCAACAGAACGACGTAAGAAAATCCTATCCCTTTTACGAGAAAGCCTCGATCCCCTTGCAGCTAATTATCTGGCGAAAGAATTTGGAGTGAGTCGGCAAGTAATTGTTGGAGATGTAGCCTTGCTTCGTGCGGAGGGAGAAGCTGTCTTGGCAACTCCGAGAGGGTACTTGCTCCAATCTTCTTTGCCATCTACTGAAGGAGCCTACATTCGAAAGATAGCTTGTCAACATGGTCCAGAAGAGGTAGAAAAAGAATTGACAATCTTGCTAGAGGGTGGAGCTCAAATATTAGATGTTGAAATTGAGCATCCCATTTACGGCTTATTATCAGGCAAGCTGAATATTGCAAGTTTAGAAGATAGGGATCATTTTTTGGATGCCTTGGGTCAATACCAAGGTGTGTTACTGAGTAATTTAACAGAAGGAGTTCATACACATACAGTCTCTTTCCCATCTGTGCAAGCCTATAATGAACTTTCAGCAGCTTTAAAACATGCAGGTATTTTACTAGAAAATCAATAAACCTTACAGGTGTCTTGACACCTGTAAGGTTTTGTTTTATAATCAAACCAATAGAAAGAGAGGTGCCTAATGTCCCAATTAACACGATCATCTAAAAATTCAGTTAAGCAGCTATCAATTAGTGCAATTTTAACCGCATTTGCCATTTTAATACCTTTAATGATGCCGATTAAAATCATTATTGGCCCAGCATCCTATACACTTGCTAGTCACATTCCTTTGTTTATAGCCATGTTTATTTCACCAGCTACTGCTATTTTTGTTGCTTTAGGTTCCAGTTTAGGCTTTTTCCTCGCAGGTTTTCCAATCGTTATTGTATTTCGGGCGCTTACGCATCTGTTCTTCCTTACCTTAGGTGCGGTCTTGGTCAAGCGTTTTCCGATTCTTATGGACTCTAAGCGCTTTTTACTATTAGGGATTGGGCTTAATCTCCTGCATGGTCTAGGAGAATATATTGTGGTGATGGTACTTACGTCGGGGGAACAAACTTCTGCTACCTACTGGATAACGATGCTTGGCTTGGTGGGTGTTGGTTCGGCTATTCATGGATTGCTTGATTTTAGTTTAGCTTATTATTTCTGGAAAATGTTAAAAGAACGGAAAATTTATCAACCATAATCAGTTATGATGAGGAATATATTTTAGAAGAGGCTGGGCAGGCTGAGCTGATTCGGGGGAAAACAGGTAGAGTTTATGGGAACTTAGTTGGCCTACTGACAGTCATGAAATCCCTGCCTCTAACCTATAATAAGGACTTGCAGGAAGACAAGGAAGGCATGTTTGATACGGCAGAAACGATTTTGATTTCGATTGATATTTTGGCAGGGATGTTGCAATCGATGACGGTCCATAAGGAAAGGATGGCTCAATCGACAGAGAAGGACTTTTCCAATGCGACTGAATTGGCAGACTGTCTAGCAAACAAGGACAAGGGTATGCCCTTCCGCCAAGCGCATGAGATTGTTGGAAAACTGGTCTTGGAGTGTAGCAAGGCAGGACGCTATCTCCAGGATGTATCGTTTGAGACCTACCAGGCTATTTCGCCTCTTATTCAAGCAGATATTTATGATGCCTTGTCCTCCAAAGTTGCTGTCAGTCGTAGAAATTCCCTTGGTGGGACAGGTTTTGAATCGATTGCAGACCAGTTGAAAAGTGCCAAAGAGGAAATTCAGAACGCAAAAAGCCTATAAACGGTATGTTTATTGGCTTTTTTGAATTTTGTGGTATAATAGAAGTAATTTTGAAAGATGGAGTGGCAGTTTGAAAAAAAGCTATCGTGTCAAGCGTGAACGAGATTTTAATGACATTTTTACAAAAGGAAACAATGTCGCCAATCGGAGGTTTGTTGTCTACCGATTAACTAAAGAGCAAAAGCATTTCCGAGTAGGTTTATCTGTCAGCAAAAAATTGGGAAACGCTGTCATGCGAAATAAGATTAAGCGCAGGATTCGTCACATCTTAATTGAATGCCAACATCAACTGGTAGCAGATGACTTTGTTATCATTGCTCGAAAAGGTGTAGAGGAATTGTCCTATCAAGAAATGAAGCAAAACCTCATCCATGTTTTGAAACTAGCTAAACTATACCAGGAAGGTGTTGTGATTGAAAAAGAAAGTTAAATGGGCAGGTCTACTGGTAGTATCTCTAATTGTTTTAACAGCCTGCGGAACAGGGCCAGTGACCAGTCAATCTACAGATGCGTGGGATAGATTAATTTACTGGTTTGCCAGCATTATTCAGTTCCTCTCTATCAACGGTCAAATTGGAATCGGTATTATACTTTTTACCATTTTAATTCGAACCCTTCTGTTGCCTTTGTTCCAAATACAGATGAATTCCTCACGGAAGATGCAGGAGCTTCAACCTCAGCTTAAAAAGTTGCAAGCGGAGTATCCAGGAACGGATATGGAAAGTCGCCAGCAGCTCTATGAAGCAACGCAAGCTCTCTACAAAGAGAATGGCGTCAGCATGAGAGCGTCCATGATTCCGCTCTTTATTCAAATGCCAATCCTTTTGGCCCTCTTTCAAGCTCTGACACGTGTTGAAGCCTTGAAAGTAGGTCACTTCCTTTGGTTAAATCTTGGGGAGCCGGATCCGTTCTTTATTTTGCCGATTCTGGCTGCAGTGTTTACATTCCTCAGCTCATGGTTGACCAATAAATCAGCAATTGAGAAGAATATGGCTATGACAATTATGACCTATGTCATGCCCGTGATAATCTTTTTCTTTGCTGTGGCAGCTGCTAGTGGGGTGGCTTTGTATTGGACAGTGTCAAATGCCTATCAGGTTGCTCAAACCTTGGTGTTCAATAATCCGTTTAAAATAATAGCAGAGCGTCAAGCGAAAATTGATGCGGAAAAAGAGCGTCGGGCAAAAATCCGACGGGCACAGAAAAAAGCACAGAAAAAGAAATAGGAAAACTAGGAGAGAGAGAAGATGAAATTTACAGGAGCAAGTGTTGAAGAGGCCATCCAGAATGGCTTGGTAGAGCTAAATATTCCTCGAAAAAAAGCACATATTACTGTGGTTGCGCGTGAGAAAAAAGGTTTCCTTGGTTTCGGTAAAAAGCCAGCGATTGTGGATATTGATGTCATCAATGAAACAACGGTTGTTAAGGCTAATCAGAAAGCAGTTCGTGGCGTTCCAAGTGAAATTAACGACCTCAATGAACCAGTAAAAAGCGTTTCAGAGGCTACGATTGACCTAGGAAAAGTTGTTGCAGCGGTAAAAGAATTTGAAAAGTCTGGTCAAACGCTTGATGATGATATTAAAGCGCAGATCTTGAAAAATGAAAAAGAAGCGACAACGATTTTGGAAGAAACAGGTCGGATTGAAATTCTTTCAGAAGATTTACTAACTACTACAGATGCAACAACATCTGCTAAGGAAGACGTAAATCAAGAAGTCGTCTCAGAAAATCAAGCAGATAATTTTGCTGATTTAGATATTAAGATTGAGCCCCAGTATGATATTGAACAAGTTGTTTCAGAAGTGACAGCTTATGTACAAGAAATTCTGGATGATATGGATGTTGAGGCGCGTATTGATACAAGTCATAATCGCCGTACAATCAATATTCAAGTGGATACCAATGAACCAGGTCGTGTTATCGGTTATCACGGAAAAGTCTTAAAGGCTTTGCAACTTTTGGCTCAGAACTTCTTATACAACCGTTATGAGCGTAATTTCTATATTACAATCAATGTGAATGATTATGTAGAACACCGCGCAGAGGTTCTTCAAGGCTATGCACAAAAATTGGCAGAACGTGTTTTGGCAGAGCAGGAAGCCTACCATACAGATCCGATGTCAAGTAGCGAACGTAAAATTATCCACCGCATTATCTCTAAAATGGATGGTTTGACAAGCTATTCAGAAGGTAGCGAGCCGAACCGATATGTCGTTGTAGATATTGAAGGGAATCATGATTAAAAAGAGGCTAGTCCTCTTTTTTCAATGATTTTCTGATTCTTTCCTAAAAGTATGGCAGAATAGCTTGACAAACGAACAGAATTTATATAAAATAGTTTGGTATGTTTAGTAACTGATCAAAACTAGCCGGCTAAACGAATACGAAAATCTAGAGGAGGTATTCATCGTGAAACGTACTTTTCAACCAAGTAAAATCCGTCGCGCACGTAAACACGGTTTCCGTAACCGTATGGCAACAAAAAATGGCCGTCGTGTGTTAGCAGCTCGTCGCCGTAAGGGACGTAAAGTGCTTACTGTAGCGTAATTGATGAACAAGAAACCAGCAGAAACTCGAGTCTGCTGGTTTTTTTCTCCTCATAAGAATCTTCTGAAATATGTTACAATAGTAGGAAAGAAAGTGATGGAACGATGATACAAATATTTGACACCCACACCCACCTCAACGTAGAGCAGTTTGACGGTCGGGTCCAAGAAGAATTAGACTTTGCCAAGGAAATGGGGGTGACCCTCCACAACGTCGTCGGTTTTGACCGAGCAACCATTGACAAGGCTATGGAGCTAGCTGACCAGCACCCTGAAATTTATCTGACATTGGGCTGGCATCCGACAGAAGCTGGCACCTATGACGAGGAAGTAGAAAGCTACTTGCTTGAGGCACTCAAACACCCCAAGGTCATTGCTCTGGGAGAAATAGGTCTGGACTACTACTGGATGACGGCAGATAAGGAAACCCAGGCTCGTGTTTTCAAGCGACAGATGGAGTTGGCCAAGCAGTTGGATTTGCCCTTTGTAGTTCATACTCGCGATGCCTTGGAAGATACTTACCAGATCATCAAGGAAGTCGGCGTCGGTCCGCGCGGAGGCATCATGCATTCCTTCTCTGGCACGCTGGAGGAGGCTCAGGCCTTCATGGACCTGGGTATGCACATCTCCTTCTCGGGAGTGGTAACCTTCAAGAAAGCCGTCGAACTTCAGGAAGCGGCGCAAGCATTGCCCCTAGAAAAAATCCTGGTCGAAACAGATGCACCCTATCTGGCTCCAGTTCCCAAGCGTGGTCGGGAAAATCGCACCGGCTACACCAGATACGTGGTGGATATGCTGGCCCAGCTTCGCAACCAGTCGGTCGAAGAAGTGGCGAAAGCGACCTACGAGAATGCAAGGAGCTTGTTCAGAATTGACACAGAAGATTAAGATACAAGAAGTCCTCGTTGTTGAAGGCAAGGACGACACGGCAAACCTCAAGCGGTTTTACGAGGTGGATACCTACGAAACCAGAGGCTCTGCTATATCAGACGATGACTTGGAACGCATTGAGAAACTCCATGACCTGCGTGGCGTTATTGTCTTTACTGACCCAGACTACAATGGAGAGCGGATTCGGAAGATGATTATGCAGGCTATTCCAACGGTCAAACATGCCTTTTTACAGCGGGACGAGGCTCGGCCCCAGTCCAAAACAAAAGGGCGGTCCTTGGGCATTGAGCACGCCAGCTTTGAGGACTTGGAAAAAGCCCTCGCAGGCGTGCGTGGTTACTATGATGATGAACATAACTTTGACATCACCAAGTCAGACCTAATGCGCCTAGGCTTGCTTATGGGCGGAGACAGTCGCAAGCGGAGGGAGCATCTGGGAGAACGCTTGCGCATCGGCTATTGCAACGGCAAGCAACTGCTTAAACGCTTAGAACTGTTTGGGATAAGTCTGGCGGAAGTTGAGGAGGCTATGGAGACTTTCGTTGAAGGGAGTAAGAAATGAAGCGGTTGAAAAAAGAGCGGGGTCAACATCGTAAGCTTCAGAATCTATTGAAAGCTATGAGTTATATTTCTTGGTCGATGTGCTCGGAAGATGCTCTATACGATCATTTCCATGTGCCAAGTAGCCCATTCATACAATCAACGAAAACTAGACCAGCAATCAAAAGACAGTTTTGTCAGGGGTGGGAGATTTTGACGGAGCGGTTTATAGCTGGCAAACCAGAAGAGCTCCGCTTTTGTAAGGTCGTATCAATTTTGTGCCTACCAGAGTTGTGGAGTTCGCAGTTGATTGTGTTTTATGACCAAGATTACTATGAACGATTTTTTAAGAATCCAAGATGGCATCGAAATCTGGATCAGTCTATTCTTATAAATACAAGAAATCGGTGGCTGACATCGGTAGATAAATGCATCGTTGCAGATGAATTGCAGGCTGATGATGGAACGTTCCTCCAAGGAGAAGCAATTTTTTTAGGAGAGTTTCCTAGTTGGATAGGTGAAAGGTATAACGAATAAATTATTGAAGTGAGCTAGTATGAGCAGGACAGAACACGTCATCCTAACCAATATGTGCATGATTACAGACGGTCAGCAGGTATTGGTCCAGGATAGGAAGTCAAAGAAATGGCCTGGAGTGACTTTTCCTGGTGGCCATGTCGAACCAAATGAATCAATTATTTCCTCCGTCATTCGTGAGGTCAAAGAAGAAACAGGTTTGACAGTATCTAATCTCGAACTCTGTGGCATTCAAAACTGGACGGACCCTACTGACCACTATCGTTATCTAGTATTTTGCTACAAAACCAGTCATTTTTCAGGTTCTATTCAATCTTCAGATGAGGGCAAGGTCTTCTGGATTGACCGTGAGGATTTGAAGAATGTTCCGTTGGCAGACGGTTTTGAAACCATGTTGGAAATCTTTGAACAGCCACAGCTGACGGAGAATTTTTATTGGTTTGAAGACGGCGAGTGGAAGATTGATAACAAGTAGGATGTAGAAGCAAACTGCCGATAGACTTGACAATTTTACTTAAAAATCCTAGAATATAAATAGAAAGAGGCTGGGCAAAAACTAGCCGCTCACATATAAAAAAACGAGCAATTCCAATTAGGAGTTGCTCGTTTTCCATTTCATGCTTTATAATTATAATAACGACAAAACAACTAGAAAGGCATGAAAATGTATAAACAGTATAACACAAATCAGTTAAGTTTGGAATTAAATATTGCTTGGGACTTACCTGCAACGCATGAGGCTCGTCTGATTAGTCAGTTTGTGGAT
>NZ_JAIJZQ010000057.1:0-715 GCF_019754195.1 Streptococcus sp. 2018037 | reverse complement strand
TAAGCCCACATCACCAGCCAGCGCCTAAAGACGCTGGCTTTCACTTTGTTCAAGCCTCACTGCTTTTGACTCGTCACTAGCCTCTTAAAGAGGCATTCGTACTACTTGCCATTATCCCTAAAGGGATCTTCATACTCTTTTACACTTAACTTATCAAGTGCTATATCATGTTTTTCCTGTTCTTGTATATATTTCTTAATTGTGGCTTCATTAAGTCCAACTGTACTTACATAATATCCCTCTGCCCAGAAATGACGATTGCCAAATTTATATTTGAGATTGGCGTGTTTATCAAACATCATAAGAGCACTCTTACCTTTTAAATAACCCATAAAGCTTGATACACTTAATCTCGGAGGAATACTGACTAACATATGAACATGATCCGGCATCAGATGTCCTTCGATAATTTCTACGCCTTTATAACTACACAAACGTTGGAATATTTCTCCCAAGCTACTTCGATATTGATTATAGATGATTTTTCGTCTATACTTAGGTGTGAAGACAATGAGGTACTTACACAACCACTTTGTATGTGATAAACTATGTGCCTTTTGTGCCATACTTTTCTCCTCTCGCTTTACAATTGGCTTGAACACCTTTATTGTATCGCGTTTGGAGTTTTTTGGTATAACCTTCGTCGCGCACCCGCATAGCGGGTGGTTTATTTGTCACGCACCTTACGGAGCGTGACGGACTAAAAGTCACATAA
>NZ_JAIJZQ010000056.1:0-722 GCF_019754195.1 Streptococcus sp. 2018037 | reverse complement strand
TTTTTTTTCCCATTCCTTCTTCTCTTTGCTATAACCTATATAAAAAGAAACTGAACAGAACTTTTTATGATACTTCTGCCCAATTTCTTAATTTGATTAACATAATGTTAGTGACTAGCTTTAGCGAAAGTCTTTCAAATGAATTTGTAAATCACGTATCATTTCACGACGACCATTAAAACATTGTCCGCTAATTAATTTTTCGTATTTATCAAGTTGATCATTGCTCAGATTTTTTCGATAATCTCTCAAGGCACCTCTCAACATTAATAGTTCATCGTTTATCAATCCCGGTGATTGTATTGCGTGAGATAATTCGTGAATATCTTCATGTGGCATACGGTCAAACTTGCGTTTTTGACTTTCCTGTTTGCGGATACGATCCTTGATTCGATTTCTGAACTTGACTTTGAAATAACAATATAATTGAACTTGTTCATCAACTAGCCACGGTTGATCTTCCAACAATTCAAACAAGGTCATCATTCCTTCTTGTTCCCAATCATCTCGATCCCATAGTTTAATGTAAAACTCTTTTCGAGCCTTGTTTACAATACCTTTGACGCTTGCATACACTTTTTCGAAGTCCATTACTTAATCTCCTTTTGTTGATGGTTTAAGTTTATCGAAAAGTGCTGCCTTTCTACAGGACATTTTTGTCTAGCTTCATACTTTATTTGATTTTTCTTTTTTTAAAGTACATTTGCTATTGATACTCTATG
>NZ_JAIJZQ010000055.1:0-1161 GCF_019754195.1 Streptococcus sp. 2018037 | reverse complement strand
AAAAAACAAAAATTTTCACTAGAAACTATAAAGGGAGTTTTATTATGTCCAAAAGAAGTCCAAAGTCTGTCTCTGAGAAACTAGAAATTGTTCTACTCCACTTGGAAGCTGGGAAATCACTTAGCTGGTTAGCTAGGCGCTATGGTGTGTCTAAAGACACTCTATCAAACTGGGTTCGGAAGTACAAAGAAGCTGGTGTTGAGGGGCTAGAGGAAAGCCGTCACTGGACGAAGTATAGTAAGGAACTAAAGGAACAAGCTGTTTCCGACTATCTTAATGGATTGGGAAGTCTCAAAGATTTGACTGAAAAATATGGAATTTCTTGTGATTATGTTCTCAGATCTTGGATAAAACGTTATACTAGTGGTAAAGAATTGAAAGCTACTAGTAGAGGAATGAGTCGCATGAAACAGGGACGCAAGACAACATTTGACGAACGGGTTGAGATTGTCAATTTTACCCTTGCCCACGAGAAAGATTACCAAGGGGCTGTTGAGAAGTATGGCGTTTCCTACCAACAGGTCTATTCGTGGGTCAGAAAGTTTGAGAAGGACGGTTCTAACGGCCTCCTCGACCGTCGTGGAAAAGGTTTGGAAAGTAAGCCTAATCTGACTTCGGAAGAAGAGTTACGCCTAAAAATCAAGCAACAGGAAGAACGGATTAAGTATCTTGAAATGGAGAATGGCCTGCTAAAAAAGTTAGAAGAAATCAAGCGACGAAATCGACGGTAAGAATGGGTCGCCACTTGGAATCCTTCCAAGCGATTAAAGAATATGCGGATGAACAGAAAGAGGCTTCTATCAGCCACTTGTGCCGTATTCTAAAGGTATCTCGCTCAGGCTATTACAAGTGGTTGCGTCATCAAGAAACTCCTTCTGAACAAGAAAATACAAGATTGATAGACGTCATCAAGGACCTTCATAGCCAACATAATGGCATTCTTGGTTATCGTCGTATGACTCGATTTGTCAATCGCAAGCTTGAAACAAACTACAACAAGAAGCGGATTCGTCGCTTGATGCATATTCTAGGTATTCGCTCCATTATCAGAAGATCCAAGGGATATTGCACCAAGACTAGCTTTGTCAATGTAGAAGACAATATTCTCAATCGTGATTTTACAGCTACTGCCCCCAATCAGAAATGGTGTACAGATGTGAC
>NZ_JAIJZQ010000054.1:0-1232 GCF_019754195.1 Streptococcus sp. 2018037 | reverse complement strand
CCCAAATTTCAAGTTGAAGTTAGCCACCCAAAAGAAATTCACTTGGCGACTTGTAGTCCAAGCATTTTTTAGGGTAGTTGTTAATCCAATTTTCGATAAAAGCTACTTCTTTCGGAGTCGTTTTCTTGGTTCCTTTAGGTAACCATCTCCGAATCAATCGATTATGATTTTCATTTGAACCTCTCTCCCATGAAGAGTAAGCATGTGCGTAGTAGATATGTTCCTCAGGCAATACCTCAGACAATCGTTTGAACTCCGAACCATTATCTGCAGTAATGGACAGAATACGATGCTTCCCTAATAGTAACGTAAGCGCCTGATTGACAGATTCAGCAGTTTTATTTGGAATTAACCTTATAATTTGGTGTCTGCTCCGCCGGTCGGTTAAGACTAACAGGCAATAATTTTTTATCTTAGTCAGTAGGACGGTATCAATTTCATAATGACCATTTTCCAAGCGAAGATTAATAACGTCAGGACGTTCTTCGATAGATTTACCTGCCGGCTTAAAGTTCGGACTAGCTTGCTTCTTGACACCTTTCCTTTTTCTGGGATAAAGCATGTCGGTCTTCGTCAATCCTAAATGACCATTATGAAACCAGTAGTAGATGGTTGAAATACCAACTTTCACTTGCTTCTTCTTAACCATCATTTCAGGCGAAAATTTTTGCTTATGATAGTGTAAGATCTTCTCTCTGATTTCCTTTGTTAGAATTAACTTTTTCACCGACCGTTTTCGATTAGATTGGTAAACAGTTTGTGCGTAATCGGCAGAATAGACCTTTTTGTATAGCCCTTTTCTCACTTGTTGTAAAGTTGTACCTCTTTTGACTTCATTATGAATCGTTTGAGGCGCCTTTCCTAACAAGCCTGCAATTTCACGATTGGACTTATTTTCATTCTTCCACCGTTCAATCAAGCGACGGTTATCTATTGTCAAATGTTTCCCTTTTGGGGTATAATGTTCTTGCATCTCTGTGCCTTTCCTTGTGTTTGTGGTGAACAACAAGTATAGCACAGAGGTGTTTTCTTATACCTTAAATCACATTTCATTTGACAACAGGAACCCTTGAACCTGTTTTTTCAGCTAAACCAAGGCTATGATTAGCCTTGGCCACCTAGCCTAACAGCTTCAAACCTGTTATCAAATGAAATCATCAACTTACTCAAACATAGTGAAACATCTAATTCTTGACTAAGGTAAGGTGGCTAACTTCATTATAGAACTTTCA
>NZ_JAIJZQ010000053.1:0-1374 GCF_019754195.1 Streptococcus sp. 2018037 | reverse complement strand
GATACGTTATCTGCTCTTTTAAAAGGATATAGGCTATTTTTAATAATTGATGTGCGAGGGCAATTGTTGCTTTTTGTGAACCACGCCGACTTTGAATCTGATAAAATCGGGCTGCTAGAGGACTTCCTTTTTGTTTTTTGACAGCGAAAGCGGCTTGGCATAAACATTTCTTCAAATAAGAATTACCATGCCGAATCTTGGTACTTCGTTTCTTACCAGCACTCTCATTATTACCTGGACAGAGTCCAGCCCAAGAAGCTAAATGTCCAGATGTCGGAAACTGACTCATGTCAACTCCAACCTCAGAAATGATAACAGAAGCTGTAATGACATCAATGCCTGGGATGGAATCCAATATTTCTACATGGTTTTCATATTGTGATAGATAGACATTAATTCGCTCTTCCAGCAACTCAATCTGCTTCTGATAAAAATCATAAATCTCTAAGGACTGCTTTAACATAAAACAATGATGGTCAGAGAAATAACCATCCAGGGCTTCCAGAAGCTGTGGCACTTTCTTCTTCAAGCTGGTATAAACGGATTGACGGACAATGCGAGGTGTGATAGGCGTCCCATCAACCAGTAGCTGAAGGAGATTACGTCCAGATAGCCCCATAATATCTTCAATATAGGTCGTTAGCTTGATACCACCTGACTGAAGAATTTTATGGATACGGTTGGTTTCTCGATTGCGACTTTCCACATAATGTTTTCGCTGTCTGGTCAACTCCCTCAATTCTTGAATGATTTCATCGGGAACGAAACTCCGAGGAAGCAGACCAATCCGTGTTAATTTAGCAATCCAGTGAGCATCCTTCTTGTCGGTTTTCTGACCTGGGATAGCCTTCATATGGGCTGGTTGAGCCAGTATCAACTCGAAGTCATCACATAGAGCATGCCAGACAGGTCGCCAATAGACACCTGTACTTTCCATGCCAACAGCTTCCACATGAAATTGACTGAGAAAATCGTGGCAAGCACGTAGGCCTTTAGTCGTTGTATCAAATGTAGCCATCTCACGCTTTGGACGAGTTGATGTGAGAGGTCCGTGTAGGATACAGACAACAATATTGGCTTGATGGACATCAATACCTGCACAAGATTGATAGAGAACATCCATGACAATTCCCTCCTTCTAAAAATTAGAGAGCTTATCTACCGAATTTTAGTCGTATTTTTATACTCATGCCTATCGCATATTTTGGGGTGCTCGTCAGTAGAGTGGATTAGTTTTTCCCGCGATGACTAACATCATTAACTCGTCAACCACAAAGCCCTCACTAAGATTATACACCTAGTGAGGGCTTTGTGTTCGTTTTCATTATTCTGTGGGTGAAGGCGGAGCCATCATGGATGTCTTTCCCACTCCCA
>NZ_JAIJZQ010000052.1:0-1615 GCF_019754195.1 Streptococcus sp. 2018037 | reverse complement strand
ATGACTGATATGTAAAGCCCTTTGTCAAGTAAAAACAATCGAACTGATAAAAAATGAAAAGTATCTAGAAAGAGCCTAGTTCTTAGCTTCGGGCATTGGCCACTCTGATATTCGTGGATTGGTTACCTACAGGTCAATGGTTCTGCCGCGAGTCCTACTCTCTATAAGCGTGGATCACAATTGTGCCACTTAGTCATTTCGTAGATGACTCAAACCTTGAAGTCCTAAACTCCTTCAAGATACTTTCCATTCAAACATGATGTCAATCCTTATTTCTATCCAAATTCACCCAGTGATTTTGGATAGAAGTAGGGATTCTTCATCGCTCTGCGATGATAAAACTTAATTGTCAAAAGTGTACATGAAAACAAGTGCTAACTTCAAGCTATTCTTCCTGTCATCATCCCCCAAATAAAACCAGATAATTCCCGTGCAATAGCTGTTTTAGCAACATTTTGTTGCTTATTTTTTCCTAGAACAAGTGTGCGATAACGTCTTCTTAGGCGTTCATTAGCCTTATCCGCATAAGCAATCACCTCCACTCGGTTTCCACTTTGTCTCCTTTTCAATTCTTTGGATTTATACCCAACAGTTCCTTTAGCCAATGATTGTGCAGCTTCTATCAGAAGTCGTCTTACATGGCTATTACCTGCTTTGGTGATAGCACCTCTTCTCTCCTTGTCGCCACTAGAGTTTTCGCTAGGAGTCAGCCCAAGATAAGAAGCAAAATGTTGAGCTGTCGCAAAGCGATTAAAATCACCGATTTCTGTCACAATGGAAAGAGCAGTTAGTGTTTTAATGCCAATAAAGCAAGAAAGTCGTGAGACCTTCTCTTGATAACTGTCGCTTTGACCCAGTTGCTCAATTCGCGCATCATACCGTTCTATTTGATCTACTAATTTCTCATAGGTCAATAGGTATTCTGTCAAAATCTCTGCGTAAAGTCCCTTAGGATTTAGAGAATGGAGCCAGCGGACATGTTTCTGTGTCCAATTACTGCTTCCCTCGGTATAGCGAAAATCATGTCGGAGACAGAAGGCAAAAATTTGTTGTTTGATTTTCTTCAGAGCCACTTTGTGGTCTGTTCTCATGCGGATATATTCTTTGACTTGTTCATCCTCAACAGTAGGAATATGAACAGGCCGATAGCTACGAAAGGCCAGAGCTTTTGCGAGCTGAGCTGCATCTTTTTTATCAGTCTTAACACGCTTAGATCCTTCCTTCATCACCGTTGTAGGCGCCATCACGATACAGGGAATCCCGTGAGCTTGTAGCTGGTGATATAGGGTAAATCCAAGACATCCGGCTTCGTAGCCACATAACACTTCTGCATCTTGACCATATAAACGACGAAGCTCATTCACATAGTTCACAATATAGCTAACATTTGGACCAACTTTAGTGCTATGTTTGAATTGATTGGTCATCATATCATAATAGCAGAGCGAAAAACTTTCTTTGTGAACATCCATTCCGATGAAAAGTGTGGTAAAATGAAACATATAAGACCTCCAATTGAGTGTGGTAATTCCTGTTAGAAGTTGATTGTTTTTTTATTCTAGTGTACAGGTAAATCCACGAATTCTCAACTGGGGGTCTTTACATATTGTCTATA
>NZ_JAIJZQ010000051.1:0-1682 GCF_019754195.1 Streptococcus sp. 2018037 | reverse complement strand
TGCCCAGAAATGACGATTGCCAAATTTATATTTGAGATTGGCGTGTTTATCAAACATCATAAGAGCACTCTTACCTTTTAAATAACCCATAAAGCTTGATACACTTAATCTCGGAGGAATACTGACTAACATATGAACATGATCCGGCATCAGATGTCCTTCGATAATTTCTACGCCTTTATAACTACACAAACGTTGGAATATTTCTCCCAAGCTACTTCGATATTGATTATAGATGATTTTTCGTCTATACTTAGGTGTGAAGACAATGAGGTACTTACACAACCACTTTGTATGTGATAAACTATGTGCCTTTTGTGCCATACTTTTCTCCTCTCGCTTTACAATTGGCTTGAACACCTTTATTGTATCGCGTTTGGAGTTTTTTGGTATAACCTTCGTCGCGCACCCGCATAGCGGGTGGTTTATTTGTCACGCACCTTACGGAGCGTGACGGACTAAAAGTCACATAAGCAAAAAAAGAAACGCTGATAAATCAACATTTCTTCATAAACTATACCGGCGGCCGGGGTCGAACCGGCACGCCCGTGAGGGCACTGGATTTTGAGTCCAGCGCGTCTGCCAATTCCGCCACGCCGGCATATAGTTGAACTGGGGTAGCTGGATTCGAACCAACGCATGAGGGAGTCAAAGTCCCTTGCCTTACCGCTTGGCGATACCCCAATATTAAAATAGGCGAGTGAGGGGAATCGAACCCCCGAATGTCAGAGCCACAATCTGATGTGTTAACCACTTCACCACACCCGCCATATAACACGGGCAGTAGGAATTGAACCCACACTGAAGGTTTTGGAGACCTTAGTTCTACCTTTAAACTATGCCCGTAAAGGTATGGAGAGAGAGGGATTCGAACCCCCGAACCCGAAGGAGCGGATTTACAGTCCGCCGCGTTTAGCCTCTTCGCTATCTCTCCGAAATATAATATTAAATTAATGGCGCGAGACGGAATCGAACCGCCGACACATGGAGCTTCAATCCATTGCTCTACCAACTGAGCTACCGAGCCAAATTCTTAAAGAAATTGCGGGAGCAGGATTTGAACCTACGACCTTCGGGTTATGAGCCCGACGAGCTACCTAGCTGCTCCATCCCGCGATAGTAGTAAGGAGGATGTGGGATTCGAACCCACGCACGCTTTTACACGCCTGACGGTTTTCAAGACCGTTCCCTTCAGCCGGACTTGGGTAATCCTCCAAATATAGTCCGTACGGGATTCGAACCCGTGTTACCGCCGTGAAAAGGCGGTGTCTTAACCCCTTGACCAACGGACCATATAATGGGCACGAGTGGAATCGAACCACCGACCTCACGCTTATCAGGCGTGCGCTCTAACCATCTGAGCTACGCGCCCAAACCAAGTTTGGGTATGAACTATGTTCAAAGCGGGTGACGAGAATCGAACTCGCGACAACAGCTTGGAAGGCTGTAGTTTTACCACTAAACTACACCCGCTTATATGGGAGTTAACGGGATCGAACCGCTGACCCTCTGCTTGTAAGGCAGATGCTCTCCCAGCTGAGCTAAACTCCCAATTTGCTAAGCGACTACCGTATCTAACAGGGGGCAACCCCCAACTACTTCAGGCGTTCTAGGGCTTAACTGCTGTGTTCGGCATGGGTACAGGTGTATCTCCTAGGCTATCGTCACTTAACTACTGAGTC
>NZ_JAIJZQ010000050.1:0-1898 GCF_019754195.1 Streptococcus sp. 2018037 | reverse complement strand
CATCACTCGCTTAATGGAGACGTTAGGGGAGCTTTATTTTTAATAGTATCGGGAAGTAGCTCAGCTTGGTAGAGTACTTGGTTTGGGACCAAGGTGTCGCAGGTTCGAATCCTGTCTTCCCGATTATTGGGCTCTTTGTCAACTGTAGTGGGTAGATGAAAAGCTAAGACCTAGAGAGGACGAACTTCGTTCTCTCTTTCTTTATCTCTTTCTTATTTTCAGGAGATAAGCTGAAAAGGGCTATTCCCAGCCCTTTTCACTGTTCAAAGCAATCAAAATCCGTTTTTCTAGTTTTCATCTTCCTGAAACCGAAGGCATTTCTTTTAATGACTTTGATGAGATTATTGGTAGCTTCCAGTTTGGCGTTGGAATAAGGCAATTCCATGGCGTTTAAAACCTTGTCTTTATCCTTTAGAAATGTCTTAAATACCGTCTGGAAAATAGGATTAACAGTGGCCATTTCCTGTTCGATGAGACTGAAGAAATGATCTGAATTTTTCTCTTGGAAATGGAACAAGAGAAATTGATAGAGTTCATAGTGCCGTCTGAGTTCATCTGAGTAGGATAGGAGTTTTTCTAGAATTTCCTTGTTGGTTAAATGCATCCGAAACATAGGGTGATAAAATCGTTTATCATTGATTTTGCGGCTGTCTTGTTGTATCAATTTCCAGTAGCGTTTCAAAGCTCGGTATTCCTGCGATTTTCTATCAAGTTGGTTCATAATTTGAATACGGACACGGTTCATAGCACGACTAAGGTGTTGCACGATATGAAAGCGATCCAGAACAATCTTTGCGTTTGGGAGTGAAACAGTCTGGAATAGACTGTTTCAGCCTGAGCTTAGAAATTGGAGAGCGAAGGGGTTAGCCAATTTGTAGTAGGGACTAAACATATCCATGGTAATGACTTTGACCTGATTTCTAACCTTTCTAGGATAGCGTAGAAAGTGGTTTCGGATGGTTGCTTGAGTTCTTCCGTCCAGAATAGCAATGACGTTTAGGGAGTTGAAATCTTAAGCGATAAAGCTCATCTTCCCTTTCTTAAAGGCATACTCATCCCAGCTCAACACCTCAGGTAAGGTGTTCCAATCTGTTTCAAACTTGAACTCATTGAGCTTTCTGATAACTGATGATGTTGAGATGGATAGCCTGTGTGCAATATGTGTCATTGCTTGATTTTCGATGAGTAATTGGGCGATCTTCTGGTTAACAGCGACGGAGATTTGGTGGTTCTTCTTGACAAGAGGAGTTTCAGCGACAGCCATTTTCGCACATTCTTTGCACTTGAAACGACGCTTTCTAAGACGGATAAGTAAGGGATAGCCAGCTGTTTCTAGATAGGGAATTTTGGAGGCTTTTTGGAAATCGTATTTTGCCATTTGTCCCTTGCAGGAAGGGCATTTAGGGGCTGTGTAATCCAAGTGACCGTGGAGTTCTAAGTGAGTTCCCATATCATATTCATCAGTGATAACGATATTTTTGTCTTTAATTCTGAGAAAATTTGTGATAAGATTTAGTTGTTCCATATGAGTCTTTCTAATGTGAGTTTCGTCGCTTTTCATTATAGGTCATATGGGACTTTTTTTCTATACTCAAAAATGGCTCCATAATCTCCACAGTGGTTTTACCCACTACAGAAATTATAGAGCCCCTTTTCACTGTTCATACTCAATTAAAATCAAAAATAGCTGATATCCAATCTCTATGTACAATTGATTTGAGTTGATAAACAGTTAAGGTTTGAATAATCTCTTGAAGTTTATCGATTACCTCATTTAAAGTCTTAAATACTTTATTCTTGAAACCAAGTTTACGAATCTCAGCCCAGACTTGCTCAATAGGATTCATTTCAGGTGTATAGGGTGGAATGAAGGTGAATTCTATATTCTCAGGAATATT
>NZ_JAIJZQ010000005.1:0-108872 GCF_019754195.1 Streptococcus sp. 2018037 | reverse complement strand
GGCTAAGAAATTAGTCCAAGATAGTAGAAGCAGAAAGAAAAACACAGACAGTTCGGCTGAATTTCATCAGAATCAGCTTGAATCTATCTGTGTTTTTTATTTACTGGCTAGTTTTTGCCCAGTCTCTCAGTAGAGCTTCTAGCGAGGTATTAAAAAAACCTCCCAAAGTGATAAGATAGAAGTGGTTTCCCCGCCACTACATCAAATCAAATAGGAGGTACCTCATGAGAGAGGATAATGAAAGTTTATCACATACTCGCTGGAATTGTAAATATCATCTAGTTTTTGCGCCTAAATATCGTCGTCAAATCATTTACGGCAAGTATAAGGCTAGTATCGGAAAGATCATCCGAGATTTGTGTGAGCGAAAAGGAGTCACTATCCATGAAGCTAATGCCTGCCCTGATCATATCCACATGTTAGTTAGTATTCCGCCCAAAATGAGTGTTTCCAGTTTTATGGGCTATTTAAAAGGTAAGAGTAGTTTAATGATTTTCGACAAACATGCCAATCTGAAATATAGGTATGGGAATAGAAAGTTTTGGTGCAGAGGCTACTATGTGGATACGGTAGGACGCAATCAAAAAGTGATAGCAGAATACATACAGAACCAATTACAAGAAGACAGGTTAGCGGACCAGCTCACTTTGTTTGAAACGGTTGACCCATTTACAGGGGAAACCAACAGGAAAAAAACCTGATGGTGCTTTAGCACCTGCTCGGGAAAGTGGTGCGCGAGGAAGCTATTTCAGTGGGCCTTTGGCCCTGGCCGGAACAAGCGGCTTATAGCCGTAGAACAAACCACCAGTTCGACTGGTGGTTTTGATTGAATTTCCTCACCTGCACCCCATAAATAGTCTGTTTTCTGTTTATAAGATAAGCTATGGCAAGTACAGGAATAGCATAGGGCAGGATATTAGCTCCGAATACTTCATAACTAATGAAGAGAGGAGCTAGTAAGGTATTGGTGGCTGTTCCAAATACGGCACAATACCCAAGGGCTGCAACAAGTTCAGTTGGTAGACCTAGTAATCCTGCTAAAACAGCCCCAGAACTAGCTCCAATCGCAAAGAGTGGAGTAACTTCGCCTCCTTGAAAACCTGCAGCCAAACAAAGACAGGTTAGTAGGAGTTTTAGTAGCCAATCGTAAGCAAACACCTGTTCCCCAGCTAAACTGGCATCAATCAAATTGGTTCCTAGACCAGTATAACGACCTTGATGGAAGAAAAATAGTAGAACGGTCAGTCCAACTCCCATGATAGCTATTTTAATGTAAGGATTTGGAAGCCATCGAGTTGAGATGCTTTTTGCTTGCGCCAGAAACCAAGCAAATAAATTACCTACAACTCCAAAGCAGATGGCAATTAGAAGCCATTTGAAGCTATCTGTAAAATGGAATGAGGTAGTCGCGATGGCATACGAAAATTTCTCCAATCCCAGTAAATGGGAAGTAGTAGAAGCCGTGAGAGCAGCGACTAGACAATAGGGGAGACTTGTCCAAGAATATTGGCCAACGACTAAAACCTCAATGGCAAAGAAACTAGCAGCCAATGGTGTTTGAAATAGCCCAGCAAAACCTGCGGCCATACCAATCTTTGTTATCATGTCTTTGGGCAAGTGTGTGAAACCATGTTTTTGTAACCAATGCGAGAGACTGGCACCAAGTTGAACAGCTACACCCTCGCGACCAACGGAAGCGCCAAAAAGATGACTGAGCCAAGTTGTAGAGATGATGAGCGGAATGAGAACTGGAGAAATTTGCACATTCTCCCCTTGTCCAGCTTTGAAGACTAAGCCCATACCTGCTTGGACTTCCCTCCCCCATTTTTGATAAATGAAAACAATCATTATCCCTGCAAGTGGCAGAAAAGGAATTAGAAAAGTAAAATATTCAGATCGTAAGTCACTAACCCCTAGTAGAATTTTCCCAAAAAGTGTGGTAATTATTCCTGCACCGACTCCAATTAAGCTGGAAAAGAAAAGGAGTTGGATGGCTTGTTTCATCTTATTCCTCATGATTCGCTAGCTTGGAAGATTGATAGGCTCTTGATTGGGCCATCATATCACTAAAGGTTGCTTGAATGGCAGAGCGGTAATCATCCTTTTGAACTAATTTTCCAACTCTTTCAAGGACAGCATTTTCTCGGCTGGTATCCAAAACAGGCTTACCTGTTGCTCGTTTGTAGGCTGTGACTTGGTCGACCAACTCCATTCGTTTTTCAAGTAGTTCAACCAATTGGCTATCAATCGTGTTGATCTGTTCGCGGATGCAATCCAAATTCATCTTATAGACCTCCGTATATTGTTTCAGTTGTTTTTTAGTATAGCAAAAAACAAGGCAGAATACTAGCCTTGTTTGAGGAAGTTACCAACTTGCTTTTTTTACCCCAGGAAGTTGACCAAGATGGGCTAATTCACGGAAGGTGATCCGACTCACACCGAATTTTCGCATATAAGCATGCGGACGGCCATCGGTCCTGTCACGGTATTTCAGTCGATTTGGATTTGAGTCGCGAGGCAATTTTCGAAGTGCTTGATAGTCACCTTTTTCTTTGAGACTTTTTCGCAAATCTGCATAACGTTCGATTAATTCCAATTGCCTCTGATAGCGTGCCATTTTTGATTTTTTAGCCATAGAATTCTCCTTTTAAAAAAACTTAACTAGTTAATTATATATCAAAACTATTAAGATTGCAAACAATAGGTGTACAATTTTAATAAAATGCTAAAAGAAAACAGACTAGACCTATTGATAAGCCAGTCTGTTTGTCAGTTAATTCATTGTATCTAATTTTGCAACAAGGTCTGTCGCGAATTGCTCAAGGTTAACAATATCCTCATCTTCAGCGGCAAGGTCTACCTTAACATTTTCGGCACCCTTAGTTGCACCACGTGAATCCAACATGACATCAAAGTCATCTACTGCACTACAGAAGTCATCATAGAAGGTATCGCCAGAACCACAAACACCGTAGACCTTACCAGTCAAATCTAAGTCGGCTAGGTCAGCATAGAAATCAACAATTTCATCTGGAAGCTCACCGTCTCCACCGTAAGAATAGGTGTAGCTGGCTACCACGATAAGGTCAGCATCCAAGATTTCTTCTGTTTCAATAGTCGTACATTCGTGAACCTGTACTTCCAAGCCTAACTCTTCTAGCTTACTGGCGACGATGTCAGCAATTTCTTCTGTGTTACCAGTCATACTAGCGTAAACTATTTTTGCTAGTGCCATAATTTCCTCCAAATTACATAGTAATTCCATTATACCACACTCCCATCATTTTCAAAAGGGGAAGTTTATGCTAAAATGATGAAAAGGAGTTGCTATGACAATTTACAGTAAAATTATTGAAAAAATTCACGAATACGACACGATTATTATTCACCGACATAAAAGACCAGATCCGGATGCCATTGGTAGTCAAGTTGGCTTGCAGAAACTCTTGCAGAAGAATTTTCCTGAAAAAACCATCAAGGTAACCGGTTTTGAGGAACCGAATCTTGCTTGTATGGCAGGAATGGACGTAGTTGCAGACCAAGACTATCAAGGAGCCTTGGTTATCGTGACAGACACTGCCAATACGGCGCGTGTGGATGACGACCGCTATACTCAAGGAGATTTCTTGATTAAAATCGATCATCACCCCAATGAAGAGCCTTATGGCGACCTGCTCTGGGTCAATACGGAAGCCAGCTCATGCAGTGAAATGATTGCGGAACTAGCCATCCAATGCCAACTGGAATTAGATGGAGAGATTGCTCGTCTACTCTATGCAGGAATTGTGGGCGATACAGGCCGCTTTCTCTATCCAGCAACCAGCTCGCGCACCTTTGCGATTGTTGCTCGTCTCCGCCAAGAAGATTTTGACTTTGCAAGGATGTCGCGCCAGATGGATACCATTGATTTCAAGATTGCCAAGTTGACAGGTTACGTCTACGACAACTTGGAAGTGGATGAACATGGTGCGGCACGTGTCGTTTTGACACAGGATATTCTCAAAAAATATGGCGTGACCGATGCGGACACTTCCTTTATCGTAGGTGCACCAGGACGGATTGGAATCGTTCAATCTTGGGGGATTTTTGTGGAACAAACTGACGGAAACTATCGAGTACGACTACGCAGTAAGTATCTTCCAATCAACGAGATTGCCAAACGCCACGATGGCGGTGGCCACCCACTAGCAAGTGGTGCTAACTCTTATTCACTCTCCGAAAATGAGCAAATATACCAAGAAATCCAAGAGGTAGTGAGGAATGCAAGCAAGTAGTCGCTCCCTTCGTTTAATGGGCACTGTCATTGAAACAAAAATCTGGCATCCACAGGCAGAACCGATTTTGGATCAGGTAGAAGAGCTTCTCTATCTCTACAAGGATCGGTTTTCTGCCAATGACTTGACTTCTGAATTGATGGAGGTCAACCTCAATGCAGGTGTTCAGGCGGTTCCTGTTGCTGATGACCTGTATGAATTGATTAAGTTGGGCAAAGAACACAGTCTGGCTCAGGGATCTTTTTTGAATATTACCATTGGCCCCCTTGTGCAAAGCTGGCGGATTGGATTTAGCGATGCCAAACTTCCAAACCCAGAAACGATTAGTGAAAAACTCAAACTCATCAATCCAAGGGACATCGAATTAGATGATCAAATGCAGACAGTCTATTTGAGAAAAGAAGGCATGGCGATCGATCTAGGTGCTCTTGCTAAAGGATATGTAGCAGATAAGATTGTCGACTTCTTGAAAAGAATAGGTGTGGAGGCTGGACTGATTAACCTGGGTGGCAACGTCCTGACCTTTGGTCAAGCTCCTCACAATGCCGATGGCTATTGGCGAATTGGTATACAGGATCCTCAGAAGCCACGTGGTGAAAATGCCCTCGTCCTCAAAATTGGAGAAGAATCGGTAGTCACCTCTGGTATTTACGAAAGAACCCTTACCGTGAATGGAAAGACCTATCATCATATTTTGAGTCCTGAGACCGGATATCCAATCGAGTCGCAGCTGGCTAGTTTGACCATTGTGTCCAAACAATCCGTTGATGGTGAGATTTGGACGACTCGACTATTTGGTCAAGACATAAGTCGGATTTATAAGATGGTAGAAGAAACTGATGGTATCGAGGCGGTTCTGATTGGGCTGGATGGCAGTATTCTAGTGACCTCAGGACTTTCTGAGAAAGTTCTTGCTGGTAAAGAAAGGATTTCTGATAGCTTGGGCAGTCCTTCAAGAGGGGGATTTGGCGCCAGAGTAACTTCTGACCTTGCTTCAGGTGCTTCCGTACTATAACTTGAAAAAATATTAAAAAAATAGGTAAAAAGACTTGCCATAAGAACAAACTTTTGGTAAACTTAAATGGTTATAATCTATGGCTCGGAAAGAGTCCATGGCAGAAAGGAATTTTAAAATGAAAAAAGATATCCATCCAGAATATCGCACTGTTGTCTTCATGGACACAACTACTGGCTACAAGTTCCTTAGCGGTTCAACTAAGAAATCTAACGAAACAGTTGAATTCGAAGGTGAAACTTACCCATTGATCCGTGTGGAAATTTCATCAGACTCACACCCATTCTATACTGGACGTCAAAAGTTCACTCAAGCAGATGGACGTGTGGATCGCTTCAACAAAAAATACGGTCTCAAATAATCAGCGTTATAGAAGCGTTAGAAACGTTGATTTTAAGCCATTCCCGAGCTATGGGAATGGTTTTCTTTTTGAAAAAGTAACGGAAATGGTAACGGCTGGGCGTTACCATTCCCAAAAATTGGGCAAATTTTTCATACTCATTTAAAATCAAAAATAGCCACCTACCACTCAAAGTGGATATGGAGCGTTTCGATTTTGTTATTTTTTTAGAAGAAAACAGCTACTTGAAATCCACAATCCTCAACTCAAACTTATAAATTAAGGTTTCACATGTTATAAGTAGCTTAGACTTGCTATTTTTGATTTTTATTGAGTATCAGCCGTTTTTTCTTTACCTCTAGAAATTGGAGAGGGCTTTTTTGGTGCGTGATTGCCAAAATGATTGCCATTGGTTTACTTATTCATGGCTTTGGTAAACTTAGGGGGTGTGTGAAGGTAAAGCGTCATATTTCAGCCTGTTCGAAGGTATGAAGATATACGTATTTTATGATTTGTGCACTAGTAATACTCTTCGAAAATCAAAGTTATCCGTTGTCAACTTGCCTTGATGAACTCCAGTTCTATCTTCGACTTCGTTTCCTAGGCTACTTTTGATTTTCGTTGAGTATAAATCGTATCCCCGCTGATGTAACTAGATTTTTAGTTTCAATGAGAGATGATTTCTGCTATAATGGAACGAGTAAGAATTTGAAGTGAAAGTATGAGGAAATTGATGAAAAACAGGGGAACAATCGATAGTCGAGTAGACTACTCACTTATTTTACCGGTCTTTTTTTTATTAGTTGTGGGGATTATTTCTCTCTACATTGCGGTTAGTCAAGATTATCCGGATAATGTTGTACAGATGGTTGGTCAACAAATTGCTTGGATAGGAATTGGAACAGTAGCAGCTTTTTTGGTCATGTTCTTTTCCACTAAGTTTCTGTGGCAAATCACACCTTACTTGTACGTACTAGGGCTAGGACTTATGGTATTGCCTTTGTTTTTCTACAGTCCAGACTTAGTAGCGTCAACGGGAGCAAAAAACTGGGTAACGATTGGTGGAATGACTCTCTTTCAACCATCCGAATTTATGAAAATAGCCTACATCATTATGTTGTCAAGGGTGATTGTCACCTTTCATAAATATTATCCAAATCGAAAAATTCGTGAGGATTTTATGTTGATTGGTTATATGACACTGTTTACTATCCCTGTCCTGATTTTGTTGGCCTTACAGAAAGATTTAGGAACCTCCTTAGTATTTGTAGCAATCTTTAGCGGAATGCTTCTATTATCAGGAGTTTCTTGGAAAATTCTATTACCGACTGCCTTAACGGGGATCGTTTTGGTTGGTGGATTTATGCTGATTTTTATTTCTCCTGGTGGAACAACATTCCTCCACAATTTGGGGATGGATACTTATAAAATCAATCGTATTGCAGCCTGGCTTGATCCCTTTAAAAATGCCCAATCAACGACCTACCAGCAAGCTCAAAGTTTGATAGCTATCGGAAGTGGTGGCCTAAAAGGACTAGGTTTCAATAAAACAAATCTTCTTATCCCTGTTCGAGAAAGTGATATGATTTTTACGGTGATTGGAGAGGACTTTGGTTTTATTGGTGGGACGGTATTGATTGGACTATACTTGTTGCTCATTTATCGAATGCTGCGGGTAACGTTGAAGTCAAACAATCGATACTACACCTACATATCAACTGGCTATATCATGATGCTCTTGTTCCATGTGTTTGAAAATGTTGGCGCTGCAACGGGTTTGTTACCTTTAACAGGTATTCCTTTGCCGTTTATCTCCCAAGGTGGCTCGTCCATGGTTTCAAATCTGATTGGTGTTGGTCTAGTGCTGTCAATGGGGTATCAGTCACGACTAGCTGATGAGAAGGAAACAAATCGATCACGTCGCTATAGAAAAATTACGATAAAACGTTAGAAAGTTGGTTTATATGACAAGAGTTGCGGTTGTTTTAGCCGATGGTTTTGAAGAAATCGAAGCATTGGCCCCTGTAGATGTATTCCGTCGAGCTCATTTTGACTGTCAGATTGTTGGTTTAGATAGTCATGAAGTGGAGGGATCGCACGGTATTCGTGTTCAAACTGACCAAGTCTTTGATGGGGACATGTCTTCCTTTGATCTGATTGTTTTACCAGGAGGAATGCCAGGTTCTGTTCACCTTAGAGATTCAGAGTCACTGATTACGGAATTGCAAAGAGCGGTTGCATCAGGAAAATCAGTAGCAGCAATCTGTGCGGCTCCAATTGTTCTGGATAAGGCTGGTTTGTTAGATAGTCGTCACTATACATGTTTCCCAGGGAAAGAAAAAGACATTCCGTCAGGTATTCATCTGGAAGAGGATGTGGTCGTTGATGGTCCAATTATCACTAGCCGAGGTGCTGGAACAAGTTTGGATTTCGCCTATAAATTGGTTGATTTATTTGGTGGAGATGGGGAAAGCCTAGCTCAAACAATGGTTTATCATAGTTAAAGTAATGAAGAAGATGGAGCTAATGTTTCCTCTTCTTTTTTCTATCAAAATATTAGAAAATATGGTATAATAAAGGGTATTCGTTAGAATGATTTTTGCTCTAAAAATATGTTTCGCTTTTATCCAGATGGATTGGCTTTTCTATTTTTAAGGAGCAACAAATAGAAAATAAGGAAAAGAAATGACAGAAGAAATCAAAGATTTACAAGAGAAGGCTCAAGAATATGATGCCAGTCAGATTCAAGTCTTGGAAGGTCTTGAAGCTGTTCGAATGCGTCCAGGGATGTATATCGGCTCAACATCTAAAGAAGGTCTCCATCACTTGGTTTGGGAAATTGTCGACAACTCAATCGATGAGGCGCTGGCTGGTTTTGCGGATAAAATTGAAGTTTATATTGAGCCAGATAACTCCATCACGGTTATTGATAATGGACGTGGGATTCCGGTAGATATTCAGGAAAAAACTGGTCGTCCAGCGGTAGAAACTGTCTTTACAGTGCTCCATGCAGGTGGTAAATTTGGCGGAGGCGGTTATAAGGTCTCAGGTGGATTGCACGGCGTAGGTTCATCAGTCGTAAACGCCCTATCTACTCAGCTAGACGTCCATGTCTACAAAAATGGTCAGGTCTATTTCCAAGAGTATAAACGAGGTGAAGTCGTTGCAGATTTGGAGGTTGTTGGAGAAACAGACCGTTCTGGTACAACTGTACACTTTACACCTGATCCAGAAATTTTTACTGAGACGACTGAGTTCGACTTTGCAAAATTAAATAAGCGGATCCAAGAATTGGCCTTCCTAAATCGTGGTTTAAATCTCTCTATTACGGACAAACGTGAGGGAGTGGAGCAAACAAAGGAATATCACTATGAAGGTGGTATTGCTTCCTACGTTGAGTATCTTAATGAGAACAAGGATGTCATTTTTGAGACCCCTATCTATACAGAAGGTGAAATGGATGATATTACCGTTGAGGTTGCCATGCAATATACGACGAGTTATCATGAAAACGTAGTTAGTTTTGCCAACAATATTCACACACATGAAGGTGGTACCCATGAGCAAGGATTCCGTACAGCTCTGACACGTGTTATCAACGACTACGCCAAGAAAAATAAAATTCTCAAAGAAAATGAGGATAATTTGACTGGTGAAGATGTGCGTGAAGGTTTGACAGCGGTCATTTCTGTTAAGCACCCAGGTCCTCAATTTGAGGGACAAACTAAGACAAAACTTGGGAATAGTGAAGTGGTCAAAATTACCAACCGCCTTTTCTCTGATGCCTTTGCAGAATTTCTTTTGGAAAATCCACAGATTGCTAGACGGATTGTTGAAAAAGGGATTTTGGCAAGCAAGGCTCGTATTGCTGCTAAGCGTGCGCGTGAGGTAACTCGTAAGAAATCAGGTCTTGAGATTTCAAACCTCCCAGGTAAGTTAGCAGACTGTTCCTCAAATGATGCAACGAAGACAGAGCTTTTCATCGTTGAGGGGGACTCAGCCGGTGGTTCAGCTAAATCCGGTCGCGACCGTGAATTTCAGGCTATTTTACCGATTCGTGGTAAGATTTTGAACGTAGAAAAAGCCAGCATGGACAAGATTTTGGCCAACGAAGAAATCCGTAGTCTATTTACAGCTATGGGAACTGGTTTTGGTGCGGATTTCGATGTTAGCAAGGCACGTTATCAAAAATTAGTCATTATGACAGATGCCGATGTCGATGGTGCCCATATTCGGACACTCCTTCTGACATTATTTTACCGCTACATGCGTCCTGTTGTAGAAGCGGGATACGTATATATCGCTCAACCACCTATTTACGGTATCAAGGTTGGAAGTGAGATAAAAGAATATATTCAACCTGGGGTTAATCAAGAGCAAGAATTGCAAGATGCCTTAGAAAGACATAGTACGGGACGGTCCAAGCCAACGATCCAACGTTACAAAGGTTTGGGAGAAATGGATGATCATCAGTTGTGGGAAACTACGATGAATCCTGAAAATCGTCTCATGGCACGCGTTTCAGTTGATGATGCGGCAGAAGCCGATAAGATTTTTGACATGCTAATGGGGGATAAGGTTGAACCTCGTCGAGAGTTTATCGAGGAAAATGCTGTTTATTCAACATTGGATGTCTAAAAACTAAAAAAACAAGTGCATATACTAGAGATTTATGGTATAATTAAGCGATATTTTCTAGTAATTACTATGAGCTAAGGAGATTTACATGCCTACAGGAACAATCATCTTAATCGTTTCGATTGTTATTATTTTAATCATTGCCTATGTAGCTTGCCTGATTGTTCGTAAACGAAATGACAACCTTTTGGTTGCATTGGAAGAACGTAAGGAAGAGCTATTTAACCTTCCAGTTAATGAAGAAGTTGAAGCTGTCAAAGCACTTCATTTGATTGGTCAAAGTCAGGTGTCATTCCGTGAATGGAATCAAAAATGGGTTGATTTGTCGCTCAATTCATTTGCCGATATTGAAAATCATATCTTTGAGGCAGAAGGCTATAACAATGCTTTTCGCTTTGTGAGTGCAAAGAATGCTATCGACAGTATCGAAAGCCAAATTGATTTAATTGAAGAAGACATCGCCTCTATCCGTCATGGTTTGATGGAGTTGAAGGAGCAAGAAGAGAAAAACTCTGGTCGCGTAAAACATGCGTTAAACTTGTTCGATAGTTTACAGGAAGCTGTTCGTGAAAATCCAGATAGCTACGGTGAGACACTACCAGAACTTGAGAAACAATTGAAAAATATTGAAGTTGAGTTTTCTGAATTTGTGATGCTCAATTCCTCAGGTGACCCGATTGAAGCTTCTGAAATCCTTGATAAGACTGAAGAGCATATGATTGCTCTCAATCAAATCATGGATCGCATTCCAAGTTTGATTGAACGAGTTACAAAAGATTTCCCAGAGCAATTGGAAGATTTGGAGTCGGGTTATCGTAAACTGGTTGAGCAGAATTATTTGTTCACAGAAGCTAACATCGAGTCACAGTTCCAAAATATTCGTGTTTCAATTCGTGAAAATACTGCTTTGATTGTTTCCTTTGATTTGGATGCGGCAGAAGCTGAAAATGAGGGAATTCAAGCAAAAATTGATCATTTGTATAAAGTCTTCAATCGTGAAATCGAAGCGAATAAGGAAGCTGTTAAGATTAGTAAAAACTTGCCAAAATTCTTGGAGCATGTTGTCCAAAATACACAGCTCTTGGATGAGGAAAGCCAGCGCCTAAACACAACTTACTTGCTGGCAGATAGCAAACTTTCACGGATCAATCAGCTTAAAGCTCGTTTGGAATCGATTGAAATTGTTGTTACAGAAAGTGTGGAAGACATTGAAAATCCACAAGTTGCATATTCTATTCTGGAAGAGCGTTTGGACCATTCATTGGCAAGCTTGAAAGAAATCGAAGAGGATCAGCTTGTTTTAGCTGACTATCTTAAATCACAAGAATTGTCAGAGAACACAGCGCGTAGGAAAGCTACACTTTATATCAATAAATTGCATACCCTTAAGCGTTATATGGAAAAACGAAACCTTCCAGGAATTCCAGCTGAATTTTTAACAAACTTCTTTAGAACGAGCGATCATGTGGAAGCCTTAATTGCCGAGTTAGACTATAAACGAATCAACATCGAAGTTGTTAACCGTTTGTTGGAAAATGCAACGTATGATATGAATCAATTGGAAGAGTTAGCGTATTTGATTGTGCAAAATGCGACTTTAACAGAGCAGTTGCTACAATACTCTAACCGTTATCGTTCATTCGATGAAAGTGTGCAAAAAGCATTTAACCGTTCATTATCAATTTTTGAAAAGGATTTTGATTACCAAGCAGCATTTGAAGAAATTTCATTTGCTTTGGAAACCGTTGAACCTGGTGTAACAGAGCGTTTTGTACGTTCATACGAAAAAACTCGCGAAGCCATTCGCTACTAGATAAAAAGCCATTTGGCTTTTTATTTTTATACTTTGAAAGGAATATCGGAAATGACAACTGGATTATTAGTTATGGATGTTGATTCAACATTAATTTTGGAAGAAGGAATAGATCTACTTGGAGAAGAGGCTGGTTTAGGAGAGAAAGTTGCAGCAATTACCGAACGTGCTATGCGTGGGGAATTGGATTTTGAAGAAGCCTTACGTGAACGTGTGGCGTTGTTAAAGGGACTGCCTGTTTCTGTGTTTGATCGAATTATCAGAAAAATCCACTTTACGCCTGGAGCAGCAGAATTAGTCTCAGAATTAAAAATGCGAGGCTATAAGGTAGCAGTAGTTTCAGGCGGGTTTCATGAAACAGTCGATCGACTAGCTGCACAGTTAGAGTTAGATTATGTTCGGGCTAATCGATTAGAAGTAGTAGATGGAGTATTGACTGGACAAGTGTTGGGGGAAATTGTAACGAAAGATACTAAAAAAGCATGTTTAGAAGAATGGGCGACAGAAAATGGGCTGAGTCTATCTCAAACGATTGCTATGGGGGATGGAGCAAATGATCTACCAATGATTCAACGAGCAGGAATTGGAGTAGCTTTCTGTGCTAAACCGATTGTCCAAGAACAGGCACCCTACCAAATAAATGAAAAAAATCTCTATAAACTAATAGAGATTTTAGATAGTAAATAATGAGAAGTCAGCTGAGTGCTGGCTTTTCTTCTATTCTGTTGTCAGTAAAACCCTTTTCAAATCTTGGACGGTTTCAACTATCATGGTGGCCCCAGCCTTTTCAAATTCCTGCTTGCTCCCATAGCCGTAAAGAACACCGATGGCGGGAAGTTGGTGCCTGCGTGCTCCTTCAATGTCATGTTCCCTATCTCCAATCATCACAGCATTGTTTGGAAATGCTTCTAATTGATTTATAGCATAGCCGATGACGTCCGCCTTACTGATGCGACTACTATCCAGACTAGCACCGGCAATGACATCAAAGTAGTGAGCGATACCAAAATGTTCTAGAATCTGTTTGGCAAATATTTCTGGCTTTGAGGTAGCAATTACTAGTGTTTTTCCAGCTGTTCTCAATTCTTCAAGCAGAGGGATGATTCCAGGATAGAGTTGATTTTCAAACATTCCTTTTTCTTTAAAATAGACACGGAAAGCATCAACTGCACTTTGTGTATCTTCAGGGCTGAGTTGGTAGAATCGTGAAAAAGATTCATAGAGTGGCGGGCCGATGAATCGGTTTAAATTGGCTGTATCTGGTTCTTCGATTCCCATTTTTTCTAGTGCGTAGGCGACGGAGTTTAAGATTCCTTGTCCAGAATCAGTAAGAGTTCCATCTAAGTCAAATAATATAGTTTGATACATACTCATCTCCTTTCTTTCAGTATAACACAGACGATGAAAAACAGAAAAGATTTATTGAAAGCTGAATAGGAGCGTGATATACTAATAATATAAAGGAGGTTAGTACTATGCATATTCTCATTGCTCCGGATTCATTTAAAGAGTCTCTTTCAGCTACAAAGGTTGCTGAAGCGATTAAAAAAGGATTTTCTAAAGTTTACCCACAAGCAGGGTATGACTTAATTCCCCTAGGAGATGGTGGCGAAGGGACAGTTGAGAGTCTAATGCAGGCCTTATCCTTGGATGGAACCCAGACTTGGGTGACAGGTCCATTTGGAGATAAAATTAAGGTTTCCTATGCGGTTAAAGATGATCTTGCGGTTTTTGAAATGGCTGAGATTGTAGGGCTGGCAAGTATCCCGCATGAAAGAAGGAGTCCTCTCTTTATTAAGACACAAGGGGTTGGGGAGCTGATTGTGGAGCTCGTTCAAAATGGTATTAAACGCATATTTATAGGAGTAGGTGGCTCTGCCAGTCATGATGGTGGTATCGGAATGGCGGCAGGTTTAGGAGTGAAATTTTATAATCGAGCTGGAAAAGAAGTAGAGGCAATTGGAGCTCATATCGGGGAGATTGTCAGCTTTTCCACAGAGGATATGTTGGTAGATCTATCTCAGGTCAGGATTGATTTGGTAACGGATGTGGAGAATCCGCTTTGCGGACCAGCGGGTGCCACATTTGTTTTTGCAGGTCAGAAAGGTCTTGCCCCTGCTGAATTTGAACTAGTAGACAAGAAAATGGAGTCCTTTTATAAATTGGTTAATCCAATGCTACTCGATTTGGCAGGAGCGGGTGCTGGAGGAGGTATGGCAGCAGGTCTAGTTCAATTTGCAGGTGCTCGCATTCAAAAAGGCATCGACTTTGTCTTGGATCAGTTGGACTTTGATCATCGCGTCACCAAAGCGGATCTGGTTGTGGTCGGAGAAGGGCGGATGGATGCCCAAAGCTTATCAGGGAAGACTCCGATAGGAGTAGCTAGACGTACGCCGACTGGGATTCCCATCATTGCAATTTGTGGTAGCCTCAAAGACGATCTTCCCGAGTTTCCTTTTGAAAATATCTGTGCCGCTTTTCCGATAATTGCAAGCGTTGAAAGTTTGGAGGACACGCTTCAGAAAGCAGAAAAAAACCTGGTCCGCACGGCAGAGCAGGTGGCAAGAATTCTTCAATTAGGAGGCCAACAAAGATGGAATTAGTGAAATATGTGGCTATTATCTTATTTATTTTTATTTGTCTTGCAAAGCTAGTATCCGTTATGAGACTTTCCGAAAAAGAAAGAGGAACGGAAACGAATGTAATAAAGGCAAACGGAGCAATGTTCTTTTTCAATGAAAAAAATGAAAGAGGCAGATTGCTAGGAATCCTTTGTCTAACCTGTATTATTTTTGCTTTAATATTTATACTGCTTTATCGATAAATAAGTCTAACCAAATAATTTTTTCCAGAAGGAAGGTTTTGCATCTTCCTTTTTTTCTTCTGGTTTTGAGATAAGATTTGGAAATATGGATTCTAAGCTAACTTCTTCATTATCCACAGCGTGATTTGTGTGAAAGACAAGTGCGTAGGGAGACTGTCCTATTTTTTCATCGATGATAGCGGTAGTAATGCCGAAGTTCTGAGCAATTTTTAGTAGTGAAATTTGTTGCTTGTCAGACAGGGCTGGCGAGAGTTTGAGGAATAGAGGAGAGTAGCTGTTTGCTAGTTTTTGGCAAATTGTATCGAACTTATTTCCGACAACTTCATTACTCAAATCGTCAAAGGAAACGAGCAGGACAACCCGTTCGCGATAGGTTCCCATGTATAGACGTTGTTCATCTGGATTCAATCGTGTTTCGCCAGAGGCTTTCTGTAGTATGGTAGTATTTAAATCGTTCATGGTTTCAGTATAACATACTCAGTTAACTTTGAAAAGGAAGGCGTTTACATTATTTCTTTCAGTAAAATAACCTGTTTTTTCTTGAAAAATCCCTTCTTTTAGGGTATGATAGCTATGTAACAATTTTAAACTCAAAGGAGAGTAATATAATGTCAATTATTACTGATGTTTACGCTCGTGAAGTCCTTGACTCACGCGGTAACCCTACACTTGAAGTTGAAGTTTATACTGAATCAGGTGCTTTCGGACGTGGTATGGTTCCTTCAGGAGCTTCTACTGGTGAGCACGAAGCAGTTGAGCTTCGCGACGGTGACAAATCTCGTTACCTTGGTCTTGGTACTCAAAAAGCTGTTGACAACGTGAACAACGTGATTGCTGACGCTATCATCGGTTTTGACGTTCGTGATCAACAAGCTATCGACCGCGCTATGATCGCTCTTGACGGTACTCCTAACAAAGGTAAATTGGGTGCAAACGCAATCCTCGGTGTTTCTATCGCTGTTGCGCGTGCTGCTGCTGACTACCTTGAAGTGCCACTTTACACTTACCTTGGTGGATTCAACACTAAAGTATTGCCAACTCCAATGATGAACATCATCAACGGTGGTTCTCACTCAGACGCTCCAATCGCTTTCCAAGAATTCATGATCTTGCCAGTTGGCGCTCCTTCATTCAAAGAAGGTCTTCGTTGGGGTGCTGAAGTATTCCACGCTTTGAAGAAAATCTTGAAAGCTCGTGGTTTGGTAACAGCTGTTGGTGACGAAGGTGGTTTCGCTCCTAAGTTCGAAGGAACTGAAGACGGTGTTGAAACAATCATCGAAGCTATCGAAGCTGCTGGTTACGAAGCTGGCGAAAACGGCATCATGATCGGTTTCGACTGTGCGTCATCTGAATTCTACGACAAAGAGCGTAAAGTTTACGACTACACTAAATTCGAAGGTGAAGGCGCTGCTGTTCGTACTTCTGCAGAACAAATCGACTACCTTGAAGAATTGGTTAACAAATACCCAATCATCACTATCGAAGATGGTATGGATGAAAACGACTGGGATGGCTGGAAAGCTCTTACTGAGCGTCTTGGCAAACGCGTTCAATTGGTTGGTGACGACTTCTTCGTAACAAACACTGACTACCTTGCACGTGGTATCAAAGAAGGTGCTGCTAACTCAATCCTTATCAAAGTTAACCAAATCGGTACTCTTACTGAAACATTTGAAGCTATCGAAATGGCTAAAGAAGCTGGCTACACTGCCGTTGTATCACACCGTTCAGGTGAAACTGAAGATTCAACAATCGCTGACATCGCAGTTGCAACTAACGCAGGCCAAATCAAGACTGGTTCATTGTCACGTACAGACCGTATCGCTAAATACAACCAATTGCTTCGTATCGAAGATCAACTTGGTGAAGTTGCAGTCTACAAAGGCTTGAACTCATTCTACAACTTGAAAAAATAAAACAGTCTGGGAGACTGTTTTATTCCCGAGCTAGCATAGCGAGGGTTATAGTAAGAACAAGTCCGAAAATTTTCGGACTTGTTTTTCAATGTCTGGTAGACTGTTTTATCCCTGAGCTAGAATAGCGAAGGTTATAATAAGAACAAGTCTGGAAATTTCCAGACTTGTTTTTCGTAGTACAGTGTACTAATTTATCCCCAAGCTAGCATAGCGAGGGATTAGTAAAACTCTCTAGGTTTTCCTAGGGAATTTTCTTTGCCTTGATATTGATAAAATGATATTCTAAAAAGGCGGATCAACTTAAGTATTCTCATTTTGAAAAGAGATGGAGAGCGGGATGATAGAGTGGATATTTTTTGATTTGGGTTCGACGCTTTTAGATGAAGAGGCTGCTTATGGTTATTATATAGACAAGTGTGTGAAGAAGTTAGAGTCTCTGGATATAGAGGTTTCATCAGATTCTTATAAAAAGAAAATGGTGGAGTATGCTCATAAGTCGCTGGATCCCATTCGTGCGACCTAGCACTATTTTGCACCGACCGAGCCACGTCCTTTATGGACAAATGAGGGTGTGAGCCTGTATCCTGAAACAATAGATGTTCTAGAGAAGTTATCACAAAACTATCGATTGGGGATTATTGCCAATCAGTCTAGTAGTATTAGAGAACTACTTAAAGAGTGGAGAATTGAGTCTTATTTTCAACTCATCATCCTCTCTGAAGAGGTTGGTTTATCTAAACCAAATACAGCTATTTTCACACTTGCCTTGCAAAAAACAAATATCCCTGTAGATAGAGTTGTCTATGTCGGGGATAGGTATGATAATGATATTCTGCCTGCTAAATCTTTGGGAATGTGGACTGTACGGATACTGACAGGTTTTGGAAAGCATGCCAGTGAAAATGAAAAATTGAAGAGCGATTGGGTAATTCCTTCATTGCAAGAGATAACAAATATTTTTGAACAAACAAAAAAACTAGACTGAACATTCTCAGCCTAGTTTTTACATGTATTAGAACAAGCCTTTAACTTTATCTAAAAGACCGTTAACACCTTCAGAACCTGATAACAAGCCTTTTGCTTGTTCCAAGTATTCACCGAATTGGTCCTTGTTTTCTTCGATAAATTGTTTTGCACCATCAAAGTCTTTATTTGCAATCAATTCTTTTACTTGGTTAAAAAGATCTACTGGATTCATGTTGAAATCACCTCCTATGAGACTATTAAACCAAAACTGGACGGATTTCACAACTGAAACGACTTATAAAAATGTAACGCAAACTGCTTCAGGAACATAGAAATCGTGTGAAAGCTCAGTCAAACAGCCATTTTCGGCATCTCTCTCAAATATAGTTGCATTGTCAGAATCTTGATGGACAACAATCAAATGCTTTTCATCAGGACTAAGCGTGAAATCGCGAGGAGTTTTTCCATTTGTTGGGATGATTTCAACTAATTCTAAGCTGGCATCAGCAAGCGTTTTGTAGACTGCGATAGAGTCGTTTCCGCGGTTGGATCCATAAATAAATTTACCATCCTTTGTGATGCGAATAGCGGCAGTACCGTTGAAACCAGTATGGTCTTCTGGGAGAGTAGAGACAGTTTGTAGGTGTTCAAATTGTCCCCAGCCGTCATAGATAAGCACCTCAATAGTTGAATTGAGTTCACAGATGAGATAGGCGATTTTTGCGACAGGATGGAAGACAATGTGACGTGGACCACTTCCTGGCGCAGCCTGATAGGTTGCGATTTTCTCTACTTTTCCTTGGTCAGATACCTTATAGGTTACCACTTGATCACATCCTAAATCACAGGTTACTAAAAATTTATCGGGCGTCAAATCAGAAAAGTGAACGTGGGCGGAAGCTTGGTTTTCGTGCGGCCCAGATCCTTCGTGTTGAGCGACATCAGCTAATTCTAGTGAACCATTCACCAAACGTTTATAAACAAGTAGTTGCCCTTTGTGGAAATTGGAGCCATAAACTAAATCTCTTGCTTCATCTACAGCGACATAGCAAAGTGGTGCACCCTCTGATACAACATGGTTGAGTAGAGTATAGTCAGCATTAAAGGCAGCGATACCTCCTAGACCATTTTCAGCGCCAACGGAGTATAGATGTCCGGCCTTATCAAAGGCAAGGTAGGTAGGGTTAGGTTCTTCAGTGACCAATTCTAGATTGCTAAGTTGTCCTGTCTCAGAGTCAAAATTTGCTTTATAAATTCCTTTTGATTCACGTTTTGTGTAGGTACCGAAATAGATAGTCATAGGATTCTCCTTTTTGGAAATGATTGATAAAATTATACCATGTTTTTCTGAGAAAGTCGTATAAATTCTGTAGTTGATTTTTACAAAAATCCTTTCTCCATGTTACAATAGAAAAAAAGACTAGGAGTGTATTAGATGGAGGATAAGCATCAAAAATTTAGTCTGACTTGGTTTTTCCGCTTATTTTTGAATAGCCAAGCGGTGATATTTTTATTAGTAACCTTGCTGACTTTTTTGACCATATTTATTTTTAGTAAAATTAGTTTTTTATTTAGACCAATAGGAAGCTTTTTAGAAATTGTATTGTTACCGATGATTTTAACAGGTCTTTTGTATTACCTGTTAAATCCGATGGTTGACTGGATGGAAAAGCATAAAATTTCTCGTACAGTTGGTATTTCCATTCTATTTGTTTTAATCAGTCTTCTCATTATCTGGGGACTGGCGGTGGCAATTCCGAGTATTCAAGAGCAAGTGACATCTTTTGCGCAAAATCTTCCTTCGAATATCCAGAAAATCGAAGGACAGGTAACTGGGCTCCTACAGGATCAGCGCTTTGAACAATTTAGACCAACAGCTCTGGAGATGTTAAATAAGGTCAATGATCAGGTCGTTGCCTATGCTCAGAAGTTTTCCTCAAGTGCTGTGAATTGGGCAAGTAATTTGATTTCAACCGCTTCGCAGATTATTGTTGCTATTTTGATTATGCCTTTTATTCTCTTTTATCTGTTACGGGATGGTCAGTATTTGAATAAACACATCACCCAATATCTACCAACCAAGTGGAGAGAACCGATTGGAACAGTACTATCAGATGTGAATGGGCAATTATCAAACTATGTTCGTGGTCAGGTGACCGTTGCGATTATTGTTGCCCTGATGTTCTCAGTGATGTTCTCAATCATTGGTCTTAGCTATCCAATAACTTTGGGGGTGATGGCTGGTTTCCTCAATCTAATTCCGTATTTGGGTTCTTTCTTGGCCATGATTCCAGCTGTTATTTTAGGATTGATTGCTGGTCCAATCATGCTGATAAAGGTTTTAGTAGTCTTTATGATTGAGCAGACTATAGAAGGTCGTTTTGTGACACCATTGATTATCGGAAGCTCCCTAAGTATTCATCCGATTACCATTTTATTTGTATTATTGACAGCTGGTCAGATGTACGGTGTCCTAGGAGTTCTTCTGGGAATTCCAATATATGCATCTATTAAGGTTTTAGTGAAAGCGGCATTTGAATGGTACAAGGCACACAGTAGTTTGTATGAAGATGAAGAAAATGAGGTTGTGAATGAACAATAGTGAAAAAATGTTGGTTTGTTTGGATCAACAGGATTTAGACAAGGCAGATAAGTATTTCAAGCGCGCCTTGGCGCAAGATGATAGCGAAACACTTTTGTCCTTGGCAGCCTATTTAGAAGGCATTGGTTTTTTCCCACAGGCTAGACAAATCTATGAACAGGTCAAAGAAGAATTTCCCGAAGTACTGATCAATCTTGCCCAAATAGCATTTGAAGATGGCTTGGTTGAAGAATCTTTCGGATACTTGGAGGAAATTTCGGAAGACAGTTCTGTCTATGTGGAAGCCTTATTGGTTAAGGCGGACCTGTATCAGGCAGAAGGCTTGTCGGAGGTGGCGCGTGAAAAATTGTTAGAAGCAAGTCACTTATCAGATGAACCCATCATCCTCTTTGGCTTAGCAGAATTGGATATGGAACTGGAGCTTTTTAATGAGGCTATTTCCTACTATGCCCAGCTGGATAATCGTGAAATCTACGAATTAACGGGAGTTTCTACCTATCAGCGAATTGGTATTGCCTATGCAAGTTTAGGGAAATTTGAAGCGGCAATTGAATTTTTGGAAAAAGCTGTTGAGTTGGAATACGATGATCAGACGGTCTTTGAATTGGCAGCTCTGCTATTTGAACGAGAAGAATACCAAAAGGCCAATCTCTACTTCAAGCAGCTGGATACCATCAATCCTGATTTTGAGGGCTATGAATATGCCTATGCTCAGTCGCTTCATGCCGAGCATAAGATTGATGATGCCTTGGCTATGACTCAAAAAGGCCTGGCTAAAAATGACTTTGATGCCAATTTATTGCTTCAGGCTTCACAGTATGCCTATGAATTGCATGACGAGGCAGGGGCAGAAGATTATCTTCTACGGGCAAAAGAGGTGGCAGATAATAGTAACGAACTAGCTCTGCGCTTGTCCAATCTGTATCTTGAGCAGGAACGCTATGACGAAGTTCTTGCCCTCGTTGACGAAGAGGTTGAGAATGTTTTGGCTCGATGGAACATGGCCAAGGCCTATCAAGCTCTAGAAAGAGATGATGAAGCGAGTGAGCTTTACGATGAATTGGCTGGAGAATTGGCTGAGAATCCTGAATTTTTGGCTGATTACGTAGCGGTTTTACGTCAACTTGGTCGTTTGGATGAGGCAAAAGAGCAAGCTAGTCGTTATATCCAATTGGTGCCAGACGATTTAGCCATGCAAGAATTTTTGAATGAAGAGTAGGTTATGCAAGTAAATCGATTATTTCAATACAATACCTTAGGTGCCTTGATGGCAGGTCTTTACGGTGGGTCTCTGA
The DNA here is from genome assembly GCF_019754195.1 of Streptococcus sp. 2018037. Classification (NCBI taxonomy): domain Bacteria; kingdom Bacillati; phylum Bacillota; class Bacilli; order Lactobacillales; family Streptococcaceae; genus Streptococcus; species Streptococcus sp. 2018037. Next base: position 87,189 of record NZ_JAIJZQ010000005.1, on the reverse strand, counting down.
CAGTAGGTGAATTGTTAGAACATGGTGATTTGGGTTTAGGTACACTGGACTCTATTGATGGTGAGCTGATTGTCTTGGATGGAAAGGCTTATCAGGCCAAGGGAGCAGGGGAGAAACCAGAAGTGGTTGAAGTTCCAGCTGATATGAAGGTTCCCTATGCGGCGGTCATTTTCCATGAGGCAGAAGTGATTTTCAAACAACGCTTTGAAATGACTAGCGATGAATTGCACCAGCGGATTGAATCCTATTATGATGGTGAAAATCTTTTTCGTTCCATCAAAATCAAAGGGGCGTTTTCGCATATGCACGTGCGCATGATTCCAAAATCGGCTTCTGATGTCCGTTTTGCGGAGGTGGCAAGTCGCCAGCCTGAGTATACCGCTGAGAATATTTCAGGTACTATTGTTGGTATTTGGACGCCAGAAATTTTTCACGGGGTCAGTGTAGCTGGCTATCATTTGCATTTTATTTCGGATGATTTGACATTTGGCGGGCATGTCATGGATTATGTTATCTCAGAAGGAATGGTGGAAGTGGGGCCAGTAGATCAACTAGACCAACGTTTTCCTGTTCAAGACCGCCAGTATCTTTTCGCTAAGTTCAATGCTAAGGAAGTTAGAGAAGATATTGATAAGGCGGAGTAGGCTTCAATACAGAAAAATCCATGAACTAGATTTTCATGGATTTTATTTTATCTTCAGTTGGGGTGACACGGAGGGTCTTCTGACCTCGGTAGGTCACAAAACCAGGTTTGCCACCTGTCGGTTTGTGAAGTTTCTTGGCTTCAATCATATCGACTTGGACCAGATTGGAATGTCTGGCCTTAGAGAAGTAGGCTGCTAATTCAGCTGCGTCTGTCTTGACCTCGTCACTTGGGGCCAAGTTATCTGTGATGACCACGTGACTGCCTGGAATGTCTTTGGCATGGAACCAGAGTTCGCCTTTTTTGGCCATTTTAAAGGTCAACTCATCATTTTGTAGGTTATTTTTCCCGACCAGAATAATGGTTTTCCCGTCCGTCGCCAAGTATCGCTCAGGTTTCTGACGCTTATGGATTTTCTCACGGTGGCGACGTTTGAGGTAGCCTGTTTCAATCAATTCCTCACGGATTTCATCGATTTCTGCCAGACTAGCCTGTCCTAGCATGGTGTCAACGGACTCCAGATAGACAATGGTTGCCTTGGTTTCCTCAATCAAGTTGGTCAGGTGCTTGACCGCCTCCTTGAGTTTCTGGTACTTCTTGAAGTACCGCTGGGCATTTTGGCTAGGAGTCAAAGCCACATCCAACTCAATCTCCAGTTCCTTGCCCGTATAGTAGTTGTCTAACCGCACACTCGACTGGTCATTTGGCACTTGATGCAGATAGGTGGTCAGGAGCTCGCCCTTTTGCCGCACCAACTCCGCCGTCTCCGTATCCGCCAATTCCTGCTCCTGCTTGATTAGTTTCTTGCGATTTTTCTCCAACTCACTGGCTACCCGCTTGATCAGCTCATTGGCCTGCTGGGCCACCCGATCCCGCTCCGCCTTATCCTGATAGTAGAAGTCCAGCAGACTGCTCAGGCTCTCAAAGTGTGGCTGGTTTTCAGGGCTATTGGCAAATGGCAGAGCAGCATAGGATTTGTCTGTCAGGCTAGGCTGAGTTGCCTGGTCAAAAAAGGCACGGAAGTTCTTCAGGCGGTCTATCTGCAAATGATTGGCCAGTTCAGAAGCCGTATCCCGACCCAAACCTTGAAAGACCTGTTGGAGATTTTTTGGACTCAGTTCCTGAGTCGATAAGATTTCAAACAATTTCTCGTCAGACACCGTATAAGGATTGAGAGAATGCGTCTCCGGTGGACGAATATAGGTGGAGCCTGGCAAGATGGTTCGGTAGGAATTTTGCGAGAAACCAACGTGCTTGATAGCCTCAATAATCTTCTGTTCAGACTTATCTACCAAGATGATATTGCTGTGCTTGCCCATGATTTCCACAATCAAGGTTGCTTGGATATGGTCGCCAATCTCGTCCTTGTTGGACACCGAAAATTCTAAGATACGGTCATTGTCCAACTGACGAATCTCCTCGATAATGGCTCCCTGCAAGTATTTCCGCAGAATCATGGTAAAGGTATTGGGCACTTTTGGATTGGTAAAGTCCGACTGGGTCAGCTGAACCCGACCGAAAACCGAATGGGCGGACAGAAGCAATTTATGGCTCTGACGGTTGCTGCGGATGTTGAGGACAATCTCTTGTTCAAAGGGCTGGTTGATTTTCTGAATCCGCCCACCTTCTAAATTGGCCCTTAACTCAGCCGTCATGTGATGTAAAAAAAATCCGTCAAAAGACATGTTTTTCCTCTTTCTAATAGCTATAACTCAGTCTAGTATATCATATTTTGATGTTTTTTGATGAGACTGGTAGTCCCTACTGACATAAAAAGTTTTCAGAAAATTTAATCAAAAGTATTGACAAAGATTGATGGATGCCGTATAATCGTCTGTAATCAGAAGAAGTAGTAAAGCAGAAGTCTTCAGGAAGCCTGTGGTACTGGGAACAGGTGGCGGAGTTTTATGAAATGGGCTGATGTGCATTTATGTCTATTTTATGATGTCGTTAGTCGGTCTTGCCGTACCACCAGTACTGCCTTCACCCGACTGCCTAGTCCTAAAATGCCCTAAATTCACAAGGATTGTTTGGCATAGCATACTTTGCGTAGACTGTTTTGGCCGAGTACGAGGCAGGTCGTCGCAGCTTATACTGGCGGTATAGCAAGGAGAGTTAACGAAGTAACTAGCCCAAACAGTCACGCAAATGAACTTAAAACAATGATAGTTCGGTCCGCACACCTTACAGTGCAACTCCTTGTTAGAGGAGATGAGATATGGGAGGATTCTAGACAATTCCCATAAGTGAGGTGGCACCGTGTCATTGACGCCCTCGCGTACTGTTTTTCAGTATGCGGGGGCTTTTTCCTTGTCTTTGTAGATTGTAGTTTAATTGAAAAAATGAAATGCCGATAATTCATTCTACTTTGACAACGATAGATAATACGAGGTAATCAAGATGAAACGATGGCGATGGTGGGATAATATATTGATGATATAGAGATTGAATATTGTGTATTTTTAAAGGAGAATGAATATGTTGAAAAATAAAAATTTACTTGCTACGATTGTTGCCCTCACTGTTATGGTAATTGCTGCCCTGTTTTTGACGCAAAAAGAACAGAACAATTCATCTAATAGCACAGAAAAAGTTAAAATTGGAGTTCTGCAATTTGTGACACATGATTCATTAGATGAGATTTATAAGGGAATCAAGGCAGGTCTTAAAGAAGGTGGCTATTCTACAACAGACAATCTGGAGATTGATTTTATGAATGCTGAGGGTGATCAATCCCAAGTTCAAACCATGAGTAAAAAACTGGTGGACAATGGCAATGAATTATTGATTGGTATCGCAACAGCTGCTGCACAAGGTCTTGCCAATGCAACCACAGAATTACCCATTATCATGGGAGCTGTGACAGATCCAGTCGGAGCCAACCTGGTGACGGATTTGAAAAATCCTGGTGGAAATATCACAGGGGTATCTGACCAAACACCAGTAGCAGATGCAGTTTCTCTCATTAAAGAAATTACACCAGACGCTAAAACTATCGGTGTCCTCTATTCTTCAAACGAGGACAATTCAAAAATTCAAGTAGCGGAATTTAAGACTGCGGCGGAAGAGGCTGGCTATACTGTTCTTGAATATGCAGTTGCTTCTAGTAATGAAATTGCAGCGACAGTAGAGGTCGCAAGTAGTAAAGCAGATGTTCTCTTTACACCAGTAGACAACACAGTTGCTTCAGCATTTTCAACTGTCGTATCTGTGGCAAATAAAACCAAAACTCCGATTTTCACCAGCGTAGAAGACATGGTAGAAGGTGGAGGTATCGCATCTGTTACCCTTAGCCAATATGACTTGGGTGTGGCAACTGGTAAGATGGCTGCGAAAATTCTTGACGGTGCCAATCCAGCGGATACACCTGTACAAATCTTTAACGAAGGAACCGTTGTCGTTAACCAAAAAGTTGCTAAAGAATTAGGAATTACCTTGTCAGATGATGTGATTAGTAAAGCAAGCAAGGTTATCGAATAAGAGATAAGAGAAAAGGAAAAATATGATTGTATCAACAGTTTCACAGGCTCTTTTATGGGCTGTACTAGGTTTGGGAATATTCGTTACCTTTCGGATTCTGAATTTTCCTGATATGACGACAGAGGGCTCTTTCCCGCTTGGAGGAGCGGTTGCTGTTACCTTATTGACGCAAGGAGTTCATCCTGTCTTGGCAACGCTGGCAGCCGTTTTAGCAGGTTGCTTGGCGGGCTTTGTCACAGGCTTGCTTTATACCAAGGGGAAAATTCCCACTCTCCTGGCTGGTATCTTGGTCATGTCTTCCTGTCACTCTGTCATTCTATTTATCATGGGTAGGGCAAATTTAGGCTTACTGAATACCAAACGTTTACAAGATTTCCTTCCTTTTTCTGAGCAAATTAATGGTCTCTTGCTAGGTCTAGGTAGCCTAGTGGTGGTGATTGGTGCCTTGATGTTCTTCCTCTATACTCGCCTTGGACAGGCCTTTATTGCAACAGGGGATAATCCAGATATGGCACGTAGTTTTGGTATCAATACAAGTCGAATGGAGTTGCTAGGCCTTGTTCTTTCAAATGGTATCATCGCTCTTGCAGGTGCCTTGATTGCACAACAAGAAGGCTATGCGGATGTGTCGCGTGGTATCGGTGTCATTGTAGTCGGTATGGCTAGTCTGATTATCGGTGAGGTAATTTATGGTAACCTTACTATGTTAGAACGATTCTTGGCCATTGTTGTCGGAGCGATTTTCTATCAGTTCTTAATTTTGGTGGTCATTTCCCTCGGTATCAATACCAGCTACCTCCGTATCTTCTCGGCCATGATTTTGGCGGTCTGCCTCATGGTTCCTGAGTTGAAAAATAAACTTCTGAAAGGAGCCAGTCTGTCACGATGAAAGCAATTGTTGAATTAAAAAATGCCACCAAGGTGGTGACAAACGGTTTTGATGAAGAACGTGTGATTTTGGACAATGTCAATCTGACCATCTATCAGGGTGATTTTATTACCATTTTGGGTGGAAATGGGGCTGGGAAGTCAACCCTCTTTAATGTCATTGCTGGAACCCTACCCTTGACCAGTGGTTCAGTCCATATTCTTGGAGAGGATGTGACCAATTGGCCTGCAGAAAAGCGTGCCAAGTATCTGGCCCGTGTTTTCCAAGATCCTAAAATGGGAACAGCACCACGGATGACGGTAGCAGAAAACCTACTTATAGCTAAGTACCGTGGCGAGGGGCGGGGCTTAGTGCCACGCAGATTGGCCCAACAGACCGAAGAATTTGCCCAGCTTTTGCCGAGAGTGGGAAATGGTCTAGAAAAACATCTGGACACGCCAGCAGGGCTCTTATCAGGTGGTCAACGCCAGGCATTGAGTTTGTTGATGGCGAGTTTGAAACAGCCTGAACTTTTACTCTTGGATGAGCATACTGCAGCCCTCGACCCTAAAACTAGCCAATCCTTGATGCAGTTAACAGATGAATTGATTGAGACCAAGGGAATGACGGCCCTCATGGTCACTCACCAGATGGAAGATGCGTTGCGTCACGGTAATCGCTTGATTGTCATGAAAAATGGTCAGATTATTCAGGACCAAACAGCTGAAGAAAAATCCAAGATGAAACTGGAAGATTATTATAAGTTGTTTGATTAGTTTGAGGTTTATGTGTCAATAAAGATAAAGAAAGAATCCTGTGTTTGGTCAGGATTCTTGTTTTTTATAGTAGATTTTTGTAGTAAAATTCGACAATAGGTCTGGCAATTTTTTCAGCCAGCATAACAGGTACAGCATTTCCTATTTGCTTATATTGTTCATTTAATCGATGGTTCTCTGTCACATTTCCTTTATTTCCGTTAGAAAATTCAAACCAATCCGGAAAGGTTTGAATGCGGGCACATTCTCTGACAGATAGTCTACGATTATGGTTTCCTTGAAATACCCATGTTTCCTTGTCTATTTTTTTCATAGGTAATCCGTGGGGATGCTGGGGTGCCTGTCTAGCGCTGGCTTGGATTGTAAAGCTTTGCTCTTCCCATGTTTTCTTACGGTTTCGGCTCATGTACATAGAAGAATATGTTGAATCGAAGACATCGCTCGGCTCAAGAGGTAAATCTCCGATGGCATCTTTGAGTGTGACATATGCTTCTTTATCTGGACCGTGTGTTGCTGGTGGCAGTTGATAGACATAGTTGAATTTTTTCTGAATATCTTTTCTTACACCAATAATGAAAACACGTTCTCTTAATTGTGGAACTCCATAATCTCGTGCGTTTACAAGGTGAGCAGTAACGACATAGCCAGCGGCTGCAAAGTCTTCTGTAATTTGTTCTAGCACTTTTCCTTTTCCGAGTGTCATTAGACCTTTAACATTTTCTGCAATAAAGAACTCAGGTTTTGACTGCATGAGTGCACGGATGTAATGAATGTATAAGAAGTTACGCTCATCATCAAGCAAGCGTGGACCTGCAACACTAAAGCCTGGACAAGGAAATCCTCCAAGAATGATATTGGATTTTGGAAAAAGGGAAACTTTTTGGATATTTTTAGAACTTTTGTAAGTCGTATCAGGGAAGTTTTTTAGGTAAGACTGATTTGCTGATTCAAATAAATCATTTGAAAAAATGAAATTGATAAGCTTGTTTCTGTGACTATCATAGGACAACTTTGATTGGAACAGTTGATAAGCTTTTTCTTGACCGTACTGAGCAACAAGACCAGCTAATTCGACACCTAAATCAAGTCCACCACAGCCACTAAAGAGGGAAACAATATTGATTTTGCTTTCATCGTATTGAATAGTATCAATAACAGCTTGTTCCTTATCTTTTTCCTCTTGAGTAATGGCATCTTCGACTTTTTGAGTTTCTTCTTTGATTTTAGCTTGTAATATTTCTTCAATCTCTTCTACAGTGAAGGTGGATGAAGATATAAATTGCTTGTTTGTTTTTTTCATAAGAACTCCCAACTGAATATATACTTTACAAGTATAACAAAAAAAAATAAACTTGGCCAGTAGAAACTATTGTGGGATAATAAAGGTAGTAAAAATATATAGGAGTAGTAGAATGGCTAAGCAGACAGTACAAGGAAAAGGATTTGAATATGCTTGTATTACAACTTTTTACAAGGCTTTGACAGAATTGGGGATGAGATGTGAAATTGAAGAGAGCAAGGCCTATCTAACTGCACAAGATAATTTCCAAAAATTAGATGGCATTTTAGCAGGAAGACATGTTTCAAGCAGCTAAGGCGAGTCTAAATACTATTTTAAAGGCAGAACCAAATCTTTCTAATGGACAGGAATTAGTGACCTTATCCATTTTAGTTGATAAAAGTGGTGGAGATGGTGATGTTAGGGATATTGTATTTATCAAAGGGGAAACTGATTGGGAGATTGGAATTTCTTGTAAACATAATCATCACGCCCTAAAACATTCTAGGCTATCCAATGACATAGATTTTGGTTTGAAATGGTTGGGGCTTCCAGTTTCTAACGATTACTTTGAAGCCATCAAGCCTGTATTCACTAGGTTAGCAACTTTGAGGGATGAAACCAAGCACCTTGATAAAGCCGAGCAACATAAGTGGACTATGTTTGAAAATAAAGAGGTGGAGATTTATTTACCTGTTCTTGAAGCTTTTAAATTTGAGTTGCTTCGTCTATACGAGCAACATCAGGAAGTCCCCAAACTTCTAATTGAGTATCTACTAGGGCGAAAAGATTTTTATAAAGTCATCGCAAAGGATAAGGAACGGAAAACGATTGTTCAGGCATTCAACTTAAACGATACCTTATCTATCAATTATCAAACCATTCGTCCAAAGACAAAAATCAAGGGATTATCGACAGTTTTACCAACAAGAATTTTCTCTTTAGACTACAAGAGAGGTTCTAAAAATACTCTGGAGTTGATTATGGATAATGGTTGGTCCATCAGTTTCCGTATTCATAATGCCTCTTCAAGAGTGGAACCTTCCTTAAAATTTGATATTCAGCTAATTGGTATCCCTCAGAGTGTGACAAATATTGAAGAGTATTGGGAAGATTGATTATCGACATACGGCAATCTGTTTGTCTAAAGTCTGGAGTAATCCAGGCTTTTCTTATCCTTTGAATTTTTAGTTATAAAGAAGTATAATATACTAAATATATCAAGAGGTGCTGTCATGGATAAATTGGTTTTTGAAAGCTTAGCTGACTTGGGAATGGACTACACCATTGTAGAGCATCCACCAGCTCTGACAACTGAGGAAGCAGACCGTTACATTGAAGGGGTAGAAGGAGTACGGACCAAGTCCATGTTTCTGACTAATAAGAAAAAGACTGCATTTTATTTACTGATCATGGATGACCAGAAGCAGTTGGATATGGACCAGTTTCGTGATTTGGTGGGAGCCAATCGTATTCGCATGGCCTCAAGTGAAAGCTTGATGGAAAAAATGCACTTGCCTGCGGGTGTGGTATCTGTTTTTGGCTTGTTACATAATGTTGATAAGGATATTCAAGTCTTTTTTGATAAAGAAATCCTTTCTAAACCCATTCTAACCTTCCACGCCAATGTTAATACGAAAACAATTTTTGTAAAGACAGAGGATATTTTACGTTTTGTCGAAGAGATTGGCTTTTCAGCAACGATTGTTGACTTGGGGTAACAAAGATGAGAAAATGTTTAGCTATTTGTAGTCTGTTGTGTTGTCTCTTTTTGGTAGGATGTCGGACAGGAACAGCTTCTCAGGCAGAGATTGAACCGATGGAACAGTCAGAATTGTATACGGAAAAAGAGATTGAGGCGGCTATTCTTGTAGTTGAAGATTACTTTGATCACCATTTTAAAAGTTGTAAATTGCTGACTATCGGTTATAGTGGTGATAATGAAAAGGAATTTGATGAGTGGGCGGAGCACTATGGTGCAGAGGAAGCTATTATCCTAACTTCGTCTTTTAAGGTAGCAGCTGAGGGGGCAGAGCCCACCTTAGAGCCTAATAGTACCCATACGGATTGGAAATGGATTTTAGTGCGGAATGTTGGTGGTAAGTGGGAACATAAGGGACATGGTTACTAATGTATATGTAGAACTTCGTTGATTTTCAGCGGAGTTTTTTGTAAATTTTCTTGAAAAAATGTATAATAGAAGTGATAGCTATTTAGGAATTTCTATTTAAAAGTTGCTTTGATGGATGAATATAATGTTGAACCAAAGTGTGTCTTTTGCAAATAGAGCTCCGACATAGCAGACTGTAATTCGACTTGGAATTCCCAAGGACCGTTGGTAAGAAAAATAAAATGGACACCTGTGGGATGTCCAAAAGGAGTAAAGATGAGTACAATTAAAATTATGGCTCTTGGGGGTGTGCGGGAAAACGGAAAAAACCTGTACATTGCCGAAGTGAATGAACATATTTTTGTTTTGGATGCAGGGGCAAAGTATCCTGAGAATGAACAGTTAGGTGTGGATGTAGTCGTCCCTAATTTCGATTATTTGGAAGAAAATAAGCACCGTGTAGCAGGGGTCTTTTTATCTCACGGGCATGCGGATGCTATTGGAGCGCTTCCTTATCTCTTGGAGAAAGTGAAAGTGCCAGTATTTGGTTCGCACTTGACTATCGAATTGGCTAAGCTACTTGTCAAGGGGAATAATGCTACTAAGAAATTTAATGATTTCCATGTTATCAATGCTGATACTGAAATTGATTTCGGGGATTCAGTGGTATCTTTCTTTCAGACGACCCACTCTATTCCAGAGAGTTTAGGAATTGTCGTTAAGACGGATGAAGGAAATATTGTCTACACAGGTGACTTTAAGTTTGACCAAGCAGCAGATAAGTTTTATCGTACGGATTTTGGGCGATTGGCTGAAATCGGTAACGAAGGTGTGTTGGCCCTCTTGTCAGACTCAGCTAACGCAGATAGCAATGTTCAAGTAGCGAGCATGCATGAGGCTGGGGAGGAAATTCTCAATACGATTGCTGACTGTGATGGGCGTGTTATTGTGGCAGCAGTTGCCAGTAATATTGTACGTATTCAACAGATTTTTGATGCGGCAGAAGCAACTGGTCGTCGTGTCGTATTGACAGGACATGATGTGGAAAACATTGTCCGAACAGCGATTCAATTGAAAAAACTTCGTTTGGTCAGCGAACGCCTGTTGGTAAAACCAAAGGATATGAACAAGTATGAAGACCATGAATTGATTATTTTAGAAACTGGTCGTATGGGCGAGCCGTTAAATGGATTGCGTAAAATGTCTATCGGTAGACATCGCTACGTTGAAATCAAAGAAGGTGATCTAGTTTATATTGTTACCACTCCAAGTATTTCAAAAGAAGCGGTTGTTGCTCGTGTGGAGAACTTGATTTACAAGGCTGGTGGTACCGTAAAATCTATCACAAAGAATCTTCGCGTATCTGGGCATGGGAATGCGCGTGATTTGCAGCTTATGCTCAACATCATGAAACCTAAATATCTTTTCCCAGTTCAAGGGGAGTATCGTCAATTGGATGCTCACGCTAAGGCTGCGCTTGAAATCGGTATGTATCCAGAAAACATTATCATCGTTAAGCGTGGAGATGTCATGGCTTTTGAAGAGGGGGATTTTGTCCATAGCGGAGCGGTTCCTGCTGGTGATGTCATGATTGACGGAAATGCCATGGGCGATGTTGGAAATATCGTCCTTCGTGACCGTAAGATCCTCTCAGAAGACGGTATCTTTATCGTGGCTATCACTGTCAACCGCCGTGAGAAAAAAATCATTTCTAAAGCCAAGGTCAATACTCGTGGTTTTGTCTACGTGAAAAAGAGCAAGGATATCTTGCGTGAGGCATCAGAATTGGTGAATACAACGGTGGAAAATTACTTTACAAAGGATAGCTTTGACTGGACAGAGCTTAAGAGTGCTGTTCGCGATGATTTAGCAAAATTCCTCTTTGACCAAACCAAACGTCGCCCAGCTATTTTACCGGTAATTATGGAAGTCAAGTAAGCTGATTTATATACATAAGAAGAGCCGAGGAAACTCAGGCTCTTTACCATAAGGAGAAGATTTATGGCAATAATGAAAATTGAATACCACTCAGAAGCTCTAGATATGTCTAGACAGGTTACGGTTTTATATCCAGATCGCAATCGTGTGGAAAATCCTGATGACAACGACATTCCTGTCCTATATCTTTTGCACGGTATGGGAGGAAATCAGGATTCCTGGCTGAATCGTTCTACAGTGGAACGGTTGGTTCGTTATACCAATCTTATCGTGGTTATGGTCAATACAGATAAAGGCTGGTATACCAATACCACCTATGGCATGAATTATTATGATGCTATTGCAATAGAGTTGCCTCAAATTCTCAAACGATTTTTCCCAAATATGTCTGACAAGCGGGAGAAGAATTTTATCGCTGGTTTGTCTATGGGTGGTTATGGGACCTTCAAGATTGCTATGATGACCAATCGTTTTTCACACGCAGCTTCGCTTTCAGGCGCATTGTATTTTGATTTTGATAATCCAGCGGCAGCAGAATTGGGAAGTCTTTCGTATTGGCGAGGAGTATTTGGTGATATTTCTGATAAACAGAATCCAAATAATTTGTTAGAAATTGCTAAACAATCCGATAAAAAGACCAAATTTTATGCCTGGTGTGGTGAGGAAGATTTTCTCTTTGAAGGGCATCAAAAGGCAGTTGGAGAGTTAAAAGAGCTGGGATTTGATATAGAGGCAAGTTTCGGACCTGGTAAACATGAGTGGTACTACTGGAATCAGCAGATTGAGAAGGTATTGGCTTGGTTGCCAATTGATTTCAAATTGGAAGAAAGACTGTCCTAGTTTTTAAGAAAAGTTTCAGAAATTATGGCTATACTAAAACCTATTTCTAGAAAGAGGTATAGTCTATGAAACTTATTGGAAATATTCTACGGTGGATTTGGCGGATATTTTGGGGTCTGATTTGGTTATCAATGGTGTTATTGGCTTGTGGTCTAGGTCTGTTATTCTATTTTCAACAGGAAGCAGCGCCTCAGATGTTACAAACTCTAGCTCAAGAAGTGCAATTGATGGTCAAAGGGCAGTCTGAAGTGACGATTGAAGAAGGTGTTAATACCATTAAACACCTGACTACTGATACGGTCAATACAGCCGATCATGGTCGATGGGAAAGCAATACTGCGACTGTTTACCTTGAAACCCAGAATCCAACATTTGTAGCTGCCTATGAAACAGCCATTGCAAATTGGAATGCGACAGGGGCCTTCACTTTTGTGATGACAAGTGATCCAAATCAGGCTGATATTATTGCGACTGAGATGAATGATGGAAATACCCAGGCAGCAGGTGAGGTCAATTCAACGACTAACTTATTGACCAATTATTATAGCTCTGTAACGGTGCGTCTGAATAGTTTTTATTTATTAAACGACCAATATGGTTATGATGAGGCTGGGCAAAAAGCCCAGCACCGCTTCTCAAAGTTAGTGTCAACATCTCAGCGCAGTGGTTGATTGGCAGATTTGTTCGTGTTTTACACTCCAAATCTAACCTAATCAACTGTGCGGGGGTGGGAAAACGAACTCTTCTATGAATGGTTGAGTTCTTTCCCGCTCCCACAGCTGAGCATGAATTGGGTCATGCTATTGGTCTAGATCATGAAGATAGTCAGACCTCCGTTATGGAATCGGCAGGTTCTAATCATGGTATTCAGCAGGCAGATATTGATGCGGTCCTTGCCTTGTATTCAGAATAGAAGGGAAAATATGCTTCGAATAATTACAAACACAATAAAATGTTATCCTGAGCAAGCTCTGCTCTTTCTCTATAATGCTGGGATTTTTGCATGGATGCAGTCTACCAGCCATTCGATTATGGAACAAATCGGTATAGATAGCAACTGGTTTGATAAAATCCCCGCACCTATCAAGGCCTGGACAGGTGCAAGTCTAGAGAGTATGCAAACCTTACTCAATTCTTCCGCTTGGGGATGGCTGATTGTATCTATGATATTGATGTTGGTCATCCGCTTTGTCAAGGGCTTGATTAAGTTTGTCATCATGCTGATTATTATCGGCGGTGGTCTTTATCTACTCTGGCAGAATAGGGAATTGCTTAGCGGTTTGGTCTAAATATTTTTTGAGAAGGACAGTGACGGGAAAGTCGCTGTTTTTTGTTGAAATCAGAAAAAGGATTCCGCACTGTTACCCTAAATTATGGTACAATATTTTTATGATTATTCTAAGCGGAAACAAGATTGAACGCTCTTTTGCGGGCGAAGTTTTATTTAACAATATCAACATTCAAGTGGACAAGCGAGATCGGATTGCCCTTGTCGGAAAAAATGGGGCAGGCAAGTCCACCCTGCTCAAAATCCTTGTCGGAGAAGAAGCAGCGACTAGCGGTGACATCTCAACCAAGCGTGATTTGTCCCTTTCTTATCTGGCACAGGATAGCCGTTTTGAGTCGGAAAATACCATTTATGATGAAATGCTCCATGTCTTTGATGACCTGCGGATGACGGAGAAACGCCTGCGGTCTATGGAAGAGCAAATGGGCAGTTTGTCTGGTAATGAACTCGACCAGCTCATGAAGACCTACGATAGTCTGTCGGAAGAATTTCGTCTGGCAGGTGGTTTTAACTATGAGGCAGACATCCGTGCTATTTTGAACGGCTTTAAGTTTGACCAGACCATGTGGGACATGAAAATCTCCGAACTCTCTGGCGGTCAGAATACTCGACTTGCACTGGCAAAAATGCTTCTTGAAAGCCCAGAATTATTGGTGCTGGATGAGCCCACCAACCACCTGGACATTGACACGATTGCCTGGCTGGAAAACTACCTAGTACATTACAAGGGAGCCTTGATTATCGTCAGCCATGACCGCTATTTCTTGGACAAGGTGGCGACACTGACACTGGATTTGACCAAGCATTCCTTGGATCGCTATGTGGGCAATTATTCTCAGTTTGTCGAGCTCAAAGAGCAGAAGTTGCAAACGGAGTTGCAAAACTATGAAAAGCAGCAGAAGGAAATTGCCAAACTAGAAGACTTTGTCCAGAAAAATATTGTCCGTGCTTCGACCACCAAGCGTGCTCAGGCTAGACGCAAGCAGTTGGAAAAGATGGAGCGACTGGATAAGCCAACAACTGGTCAGAAGTCTGCCAACATGACCTTCCAGTCAGACAAGACTTCAGGAAATATCGTCTTGACAGTGGAAAATGCTGCGGTGGGCTACGATGGAGAAATACTTTCTCAGCCTATTTCCATTGACCAACGAAAGCTGGATGCCATTGCCATTGTCGGTCCGAATGGAATCGGAAAAACAACCCTGCTCAAATCCATCATCGGAGCTCTGCCATTTATCAAAGGGGAAGCCAAGCTCGGTGCCAATGTGGAAGTGGGCTACTATGACCAGACCCAGTCGGCCCTGACGCCTTCCAACACTGTCTTGGAGGAGCTCTGGTCAGCCTTTCCGACCACACCTGAAGTGGAAATCCGCAACCGCCTGGGAGCCTTCCTCTTCTCAGGTGATGATGTCAAAAAGTCCGTCTCCATGCTATCTGGTGGGGAAAAAGCCCGCCTGCTCCTCGCCAAGCTGTCCATGGAAAACAACAACTTCCTCATCCTCGACGAGCCGACCAACCACCTGGACATCGACAGCAAGGAGGTCCTGGAAAATGCCCTGATCGACTTTGACGGCACCCTGCTCTTTGTCAGCCACGACCGCTATTTCATCAACCGCGTAGCCACAAAGGTGCTAGAAATCTCGGAAACGGGCTCCACGCTCTACTTGGGCGACTATGATTATTATTTAGAGAAAAAGGCAGAGCTGGAAGTAGAATCCCAGCCTGACCAGCTAGAAAGTACCAGCCAATCAGTCGGAGCCATGGACTACCAAGCCCAAAAGGAAAACCAAAAAGAGCAACGCAAACTGGCCCGCCGCATCGAGCAAATCGAGGCAGAAATTGACAACATCGAAAACCGCCTAAGCGAGCTCAACCAAGCCATGCTAGAAACAAACGATATCGCCCGGCTGACCGATTACCAGAAAGAAATCGACCAACTGACAGTCCAACAAGAAAGCCTCATGGAAGAATGGGAAGCCCTATCCGAGCAGATGGGCTAGGTTGACAGGGAGTTGACAGTCTGTCAGAAACGCTATCAAATCAAGCCTGCAAGCAGGTCTTGCGAGGAAAAAAGTCTGCCGCAAAATTCTCTTGCGGTCAAAAATGTTATTTGCAAGCCAGCCTTTCTTGGCAAATGATTAGCGTCAGACTAAGATAAGTATAGAGATTAGCATCACTTCTCGAAGTTGGTGTCAACATCTCAGCGCAGTGGTTGATTGGCAGATTTGTTCGTGTTGCACACTTCAAATCTGACCTAACGAATGTTGCGAACTTTGTTCGCTTTATTCCCAACCTTAAACTGTCCCCCAGACAGTTTAAGCTGTGCGGGGACGGGAGTAAAACGGGCTGGGGATAGACCGTTTTAGCTCAACAACTAGAAATAAAGACTTGTTGACGAACTCTTTCTCATTTTTTGAGTTCTGTCCCGCTCCCGGAAAGGAGAAAGAAATGAACTTTGGACAACAAATCAAAGACTTACGGAAGAAGGAAGGTTTGACCCAGGAGCAGTTTGCTCTCAAGCTCAATGTGACACGGCAGGCTGTTTCCAACTGGGAAAATGACAAAAACCTACCCGACTTGGAACTCTTGATTCTCATGTCCTCTGTCTTTTCAATCTCCCTAGATCAACTTATCTTAGGAGGAACTGACATGAACAACATGACAGAAAAACTAGTCAAGGACGGTCGCGAAGGTCGCCGTACCCAGATGCACCTGACCATTACCATTATCGGAAGCTTTCTCATGGTCTTAGGCTTTGTTTGCTTTATCATCAAGGCCAATTCCGTCGAATATGTCGATGCCAAGGGTATCCTGCATGAAAATTTCTACCTGCTCCCAGTTGGATATTTGCTAGTTTTTACAGGAGCCATTGCCACGCTCCTATCCGGACTAGCCCTCCACCGCTTTAGAAAAGAAAACAAGTAACATGACCAAACACCCACGTTTCCTTAATAGCGACCAATTTTTCACCTGTCCACATTGTGGGCAGGCTCTTGGTCTTGACCTAAACAGCCTCCGTTGCCCCAACCGCCACACCTTCGACATCGCCAAGCAGGGCTATGTCAATCTGGCGCCCCAGGTCAAGCAGTCCGCCAACTACCACAAGTCTAGCTTTGAAAACCGCCAGGCCTTTTTGGAGGCGGGCTATTACGATCATCTCTATGAGGCTTTGGAGGGGAAAATAGCAGAGCTGGGCTTGCAGTCTGTCTTGGACATCGGCTGTGGGGAGGGCTTTTATTCCCGTAAGTTAGCCGAGAAAATGGACTTGGACATTCTTGCTTTTGACATTTCCAAGGATTCCATACTCCTAGCAGCTAGATCTGACAGCAGCAAGTCGGTCAAATGGTTTGTCGGTGACTTGACCAAGTTGCCTATTCAAGACAAGACCATTGACGGCATCTTGGACATCTTTTCCCCAGCCAATTATCAGGAGTTTGCCAGAGTACTGAAAGCTGATGGGGCTATTCTCAAGCTGGTCCCAGGTCCCAATCACCTCAAGGAGCTCCGCCATTTAGCCAAGGACCAACTCCGCAAGGAAGCCTATGATAACCAGGATATCGTGGACCATTTCAAGTCTTACCTAGGGCAGGTGGAGCAGGTGATGGTCAGTCGGACTCTGCCGATTACAGCCACCCATGCTCAAGTCCTGGCAGACATGACGCCTCTCTTTTTCCAAGTGGACCAGTCCAAGTTGGATTTGAGCCAGTTGACCGAGATTACGGTTGAGGGAGTGCTTTTGGTTGGAACGATATAAAAAATGAAACCGCCTCTGATTTCAGAAGCGGTTTTGCTTTATTTCTCATACTCTTCGAAAATCAAAGTCAGACGTTGTTGACTTGATTTGATGAACTTCAGTTCTATCTGCATCTGCGTCGCCTAGTCTGATTCTGATTTTCATTGAGTATCAAATTCTGCCTTGCTTTTTACATCGCCGTATTCTTCAGCGACTTCTTTGCTGAGGATGTTAGCGTAGCTGGCTAGTTGGATGTCTTGTCCGTATTTTTTGCGGAGGGCAGTTGTGACCAAGCGATAGGCTAGGTTGGCGTTGCGGGACAGGATTGGTCCGTGGAAGTAGCTGCCGAAGGTGTTTTTGTAGTGCAGACCTTCGCCGCCGTCTTCCTTGTTGTTGCCATTACCATAGATGACCTTGCCCAGCGGTTTTTGGTTGTCAGCTAAGAAGGTACGGCCTTGGTGGTTTTCAAAACCGTAGTAGGTTTCCTTGAATTCATCATTGTGAATTTTGATGTCACCGATGTAGCGGTTATTGGTCTGGTTGAGGGTGTAGTGGCCCATGATACCCAGTCCGTCAATCTTGCGGCCGCCAGCTTCGATGTAGTATTGACCAAGCAATTGGAAGCCACCGCAGATAGCCAGCATGACACCGTCATTTTCGATGAAGTCTGCTAGGCTGTCTTTTTTAGTTGGTAAATCCTTAGCTAGAATGGATTGTTCATAGTCCTGTCCACCGCCGAAAAAGGCGATGTCGTAGAAATTTTTATCAAATTCATCTGTCAGTGAAACGATGTCCACCTGAACACGAGCACCGAGCTTTTCAGCTACATACTTGAGCATGAGGATATTGCCATTGTCACCGTAGGTATTCATCAAATCACCGTAGAGGTGAGCGATGTGGAGATCATAAGCGTAGTCTTTTTCAGGACTTTTTAATGATGTATAGACCATTATTTCATCTCCTTTCCAACGGCTTGGCGTTGAGCCAGCAAGTCACGGAATTCCAGCATAGCCGTATAGGTTGCGAGGATATAGGCATGCTGACTGCTGGACTGCTCAATCAAGGTCATGATGTCTTCCAGTTTTGGTGTTTCAGTAATCTGGTCCTCTGGATAGCCAGTCACACGGAGGCGACGGGCAATTTCAGACGAGCGAACACCGCCTGCAAAGACTTGTGGAATGTCCATTTGAGTGATTTGTTCAAAGTCGGCGTCCCAAATCCAGCTGGTATCAATTCCGTCAGCGTAGTTGGCATTGAGAAGGACGGACAGGCTAAAATCGTAAGGAGCCAGTTTCATCATTTCAATGGCCTGGGTTGCACCGACAGGATTTTTAATCAAGACCAGAGTACAATCTTTATCGCCCAATTTAAAGGTTTCTTGGCGACCGAAAACTGCCTTAGACTTGTCAAAACCAGCCTTGATTTTCTCAGGAGATACGCCGAAAAATTCTGCTACGCTGACAGCTGCTAGGGCATTGTAGATATTGTAAAGTCCACCGATGTTGATTTTGTAATCCTGACCGTCAATGGCAAAGGTAGAAGAAGTATTGGTAATTTCCTTCAACTCTGTTAACTTGTAGTCCAGCTCAGGTCGGCTAAAGTCACAGTTGTTACAGATATAGCTACCCAAGTTAGCGTAGGTATTGAGCTTGTATTGGATAATCTGGTGGCAATGCGGGCAGAGAACGCCTTCGGTATTGTAGTGGGCCAGACGTGGCTCATGCTCTTCCGTCGCAAAACCGTAGTATTTAACTGGATTGATAATGCTCGTCGAGTTGAAAAGCGGGCTGTCACCGTTGGCGAGAATGGTCGCCTGAGGTGCCTTGGCAGCCCCGTCCAAAATCATCTGGTAGGTGGTATAAATCTCGCCGTAACGGTCCATTTGGTCGCGGAAGATATTGGTGAAGACAATCAGGTTAGGCTTGATAAAGTCGGTCACACGGGCCAGGCTGGCTTCGTCAATCTCCAAGACGGCAATCTTCTTGCCATTTTTATTTTTCTTGGCAGACAGGAAAGTAGCCGTAATCCCTGTTATCATATTGGCACCGCTGGTATTGGTTGTAATTTCTCCAAAGGCTTCCTGAAGGATACCGACTGTCAGGGCGGTGGTCAGAGTCTTACCGTTAGTACCTGTCACCACAACGACTTCATAATCCTTAGCCAAACTATCTAAAATATGTTTATCGAATTTGAGGGCAATTTTTCCAGGCAGGGTAGTACCACGTCCTAGTTTTTTCAAAATGAACTGGGAACTTTTTCCTGCTAGAATACCCAAAGCTGTATTTATTTTCATGGGACTATTTTATCATAAAGGTCACTGATTTTCTAGAATGGAGTGTGTTGGAATGTGATATATTCCTGCAGTAAATCTGTAATATTTTTAACAGGAAGGTCACTATTTTCTAAAGAAAAGGGGAAAAAATATGGTATAATGAGTACATTACTATGTATGAGTTAGAAAGTATGAGAATGATATGTTAAACCTAAACCAGTTACTGGATACAGGGTATTGGTCGAGTTTGATAGCCAGTCCTTGGACCGCACTGTTGCACCTAATTGATATTAGTATAGTTGTTTATTTGATTTATAATTTTAGTAAGGCTATTGCAGGTACTAAAATTATGACATTGATTCGAGGGGTTTTTCTCTTCATTATTGTCCAGATTATAGCTAGTTTATTCGGTCTGCAGACGATTGCTTGGCTGATTAATCAAGTAATCACGTATGGAGTTATTGCAGCAGTAGTTATTTTTGCACCAGAGTTGCGTGCCATGCTTGAAAAACTCGGCAGGACAACTCAGATTTTTGGGGCAAATACTGTGAGTGCAGAAGAAAAGCTAATTGTTGCTTTTCTCAAATCTGTTGCTTATATGTCTCCGCGTAAAATTGGTGCACTTGTGGCAGTAGAACAAGCCCAAACATTACAGGAATATAGAGCAACGGGGATTCCTCTCAATGCGGATATATCTCAGGAATTGTTAATAAATATTTTCATCCCGAATACACCGTTACACGATGGGGCCGTAATTGTCAAGGAAGACAAGGTAGCGGTTGCTTGTGCTTATTTGCCCCTGTCAGAGAGCGCAGGAATTTCAAAGGAATTTGGAACACGACACCGTGCAGCCATTGGCTTATCGGAGGTATCTGATGCGTTTGTGTTTATTGTTTCTGAAGAAACTGGCAGTATCTCTATTGCACGAAACGGGATATTCAAACATGACTTGACTTTGGATGAGTTTGAAGCAGAGTTGCGAGCGACTTTTATTTCTGAAAATGTAGAGAAAAAGTCCATCTGGAAGCGATTAGGAGGTGGCAAACATGAACGATAAGTTTAAAGCTGTAGGTCACTTAGCCCTATCTATTTTTCTAGCATTGTTGCTCTTTTTCTATGCAACAACCACCAACTATAAAAATTCAGAATCAGCTGCACAGAACACGGAGTCAGAAACCTATGTTCACACACTTAACAATGTACCGATTGAGATTGAATATGATACAAATAAGTATTTTATTTCCGGATTTTCTTCGACAGTGGCAGTTGAATTAAGGGGCTCTAATCGTGTTCTCCTACAGAGAGAATCAGATGAGTCAACTCGGACTTTTCAAGTGACTGCGGATTTGAGAGAGTTGAGTGATGGGACACAAACTGTCAAGCTACAATTGACCAATTTGCCGGCAGGAGTGAGTGCGACACTGGCACCTGATGCGATTACTGTCAAGATTGGTAAAAAAGTTAGCAAGGCATTCCCAGTAGCAGGTCGAGTCTATAGTAATCAATTGGCAGAAGGTTACAGTCTGTCTAAGGTTTCAGTCAACCTAGACACCGTTAAAGTGACAACGGATGAAGAAACAATGGCTAAGATTGATCGAGTCGAAGCTGTTGCGATGGATGTGAGCAATCTGTCTGAGAATTATAGTGGCACAGCTAAATTACAGGCTGTAGACAGCGATGGCAATGTCTTGCCAGTTGTACTGTCTCAGACGGAAGCAAATATGCAAATTATACTTACAAAAACAAAATAAGAGGTTATGAAAATGGGTAAATATTTTGGGACAGATGGTGTCCGTGGAGAAGCAAACGTAGAATTAACGCCAGAATTAGCATTCAAATTGGGTCGTTTTGGTGGTTATGTCCTTAGCCAGCATGAGACGGATGTTCCTCGTGTCTTTGTGGCGCGTGACACACGTATCTCAGGTCAAATGTTAGAGGCTGCCTTGATTGCAGGGCTTCTATCAGTAGGGATTCATGTGTATAAATTGGGAGTTTTAGCGACACCGGGTGTTGCTCACCTAGTCAAAACTGAAAAAGCAAGTGCAGGTGTCATGATTTCTGCAAGTCATAACCCAGCGCAAGATAACGGTATCAAATTCTTTGCTGGTGATGGTTTCAAATTGGATGATGCATTGGAAGCGGAAATTGAGGCTCTTCTTGATGCTGAGGAAGACACATTGCCACGCCCATCTGCTCAAGGTTTAGGAGATGTGGTAGAATATCCAGAAGGTCTACGTAAGTACCAGCAATTCTTGGTGTCAACTGGTACAGATTTGGACGGTATGAAAGTTGCACTCGATACAGCCAATGGTGCTGCAGCAACATCTGCACGTCAAATTTTTGTAGATTTGGGAGCAGATTTGACAGTAATGGCTGAAAAGCCAGACGGCTTGAATATCAATGAGGGCGTTGGTTCAACTCATCCTGAAAAATTGCAAGAACTGGTCAAGGAAACAGGTAGTCAAATCGGTCTTGCCTTTGATGGTGACAGTGACCGCTTGATTGCTGTCGATGAAAATGGTGATTTGGTAGACGGTGACCGTATCATGTACATCGTTGGTAAATACCTTGCTGATCGAGGTCTATTGGCCAAAAATACAATTGTGACCACAGTTATGTCCAACCTTGGTTTCCATAAGGCTTTGGATCGTGAGGGTATTGAAAAAGCTGTGACCGCAGTTGGTGACCGTTATGTGGTTGAAGAAATGCGCAAGGAAGGCTACAATGTCGGTGGTGAGCAGTCAGGACATGTGATTCTGATGGATTATAACACCACAGGTGACGGCCAGTTGACCGCTGTGCAATTGACCAAAATCATGAAAGAAACTGGTAAGAAGTTATCAGAATTGGCAGCAGAAGTGACCATTTACCCACAAAAATTGGTCAATATCCGTGTGGAAAACAGCATGAAAGACAAGGCAATGGAAGTGCCTGCTATTGCAGCTATTATTGAAAAAATGGAAGCAGAAATGGCTGGCAATGGTCGTATCTTGGTTCGCCCAAGTGGTACTGAGCCTCTCTTGCGTGTTATGGCAGAAGCACCAACGGATACTGAAGTCGATTACTACGTGGACACTATTGCCGATGTGGTCCGTGCGGAAATCGGGAGTTAGACAGAAATCAGTAACTCGTAGAGTTTGATTTCGTTGTCTAACCCCCGCAAGGTTGAGTAGGAATTTCACAGCTGATAGGCGAAGAAATTCCACTCAACTACTGCGAAAATAAAAGTAAAAACTGGGGTTTGTTACTCCAGTTCTTTGATGTTATGAGGAAATTATGAGTATTTTAGAAGTAAAGAATTTGAGTCATGGTTTTGGTGACCGCGCGATTTTTGAGAATGTCTCCTTCCGTCTCTTGAAAGGGGAGCATATCGGTCTTGTCGGTGCCAATGGTGAAGGGAAATCGACCTTCATGTCTATCGTGACAGGTCAGTTGCAGCCAGATGAAGGCAAGGTTGAATGGTCACGTTATGTAACAGCAGGTTATTTAGACCAGCATGCTAAACTAGAAAAAGGTCAATCAGTCCGTGATGTCTTGCGGACAGCATTCGATGAACTCTTCAAGACAGAAGCTCGTATCAATGATATTTATATGTCTATGGCAGAAGAGGGAGCCGATATGGATGCCCTCATGGAAGAGGTTGGCGAATTGCAAGACCGTCTGGAAAGCCGTGATTTCTATACGCTTGATGCCAAGATTGACGAAGTAGCGCGTGCCCTTGGTGTCATGGACTATGGCATGGACAAGGACGTGACGGAGTTATCAGGTGGCCAACGGACTAAAGTTCTTTTGGCAAAATTGCTCTTGGAAAAGCCTGACATCTTGCTACTGGATGAGCCGACTAACTATCTAGATGCCGAACATATCGACTGGCTCAAACGCTACTTGCAGAACTATGAGAATGCCTTTGTCTTGATTTCGCACGACATTCCTTTCTTGAATGATGTGATTAACATTGTCTACCATGTGGAAAATCAGCTTTTGACTCGCTACACAGGTGATTACTACCAATTCCAAGAAGTCCATGCTATGAAGCGGGCTCAGTTGGAGGCTGCCTATGAGCGCCAGCAGAAGGAGATCGCAGATTTGCAGGACTTCGTTAACCGTAACAAGGCCCGAGTTGCAACTCGAAACATGGCCATGTCTCGTCAGAAGAAGCTGGACAAGATGGAGATTATTGAGCTTCAAGCAGAGAAACCAAAGCCATCATTTGATTTCAAAATGGCTCGAACTCCAAGTCGCTTTATCTTCCAAACGACTGATTTGGAAATTGGTTATGACCGTGTATTGACACGTAAACCGCTCAATTTGACCTTTGAACGCAACCAGAAGATTGCCATTGTCGGTGCCAACGGTATCGGTAAATCTACTCTTCTTAAAAGTTTGCTGGGGATTATTCCACCGCTGGGCGGTTCTGTGGAGCGCGGGGAGTATCTGGAACTAGGCTATTTCGAGCAAGAAGTAGCTGGCGGCAATCGTCAGACCCCGCTGGAAGCCGTTTGGGATGCCTTTCCAGCCCTTAACCAGGCAGAAGTACGAGCCGCCTTGGCTCGTTGTGGTCTGACTTCCAAGCATATCGAAAGCCAAATTCAAGTTCTTTCAGGTGGTGAACAGGCAAAAGTTCGCTTCTGTCTGCTCATGAACCGTGAAAATAATGTCCTGGTCCTTGACGAGCCGACTAACCACTTGGATGTGGATGCCAAGGATGAACTCAAACGTGCCCTTCAAGCCTACAAGGGCTCCATCCTCATGGTCTGCCACGAGCCTGATTTCTATGAAGGCTGGGTGGACGATGTATGGGATTTTAATGAATTGACTTAAGGAACAAGCTATCGAAAGGTAGCTTTTTCTTTGTGCTTATACTATAATAGAATGAGCATGGTAAAGGAGGTAAAAATATGAAAAGAATAGAACGAGGTCAGATTTGCTAGGCCTCTCCAGAGGAGATAAGAATGACAGATTATGTAAACTACAATCAAGAACGTTGGAATCGAGTTTCAGCTAGGCAGGGAAATGGCTATACAATTCCGCTCAGTCCTGAGGAATTTGAAAAGTCAAAAGCAAATCCCCTGGCAGTTTCCCTGACGGTTGGAAAGATGGTGCCGCTTGACTGGTTTGAAAAGGCCCAAGGCAAGAAATTGTTGGGTCTGGCCTGTGGTGGCGGGCAACAGGGGCCGATATTTGCGGCTCACGGTTACCAAACGACCATTATGGATTTTTCCAAGGAACAGCTAGAAAAGGATCGGCTGATTGCGGAGCGGGAAAATCTGGATTTGGAAATTATTCAGGCAGATATGACCCAAGCCTTTCCCTTTGAAGACGAGAGTTTTGACATCATTTTTTGCCCTGTTTCAAATGTTTATATCGAAGACTTAGAAACTATGTGGCGGGAATCCTATCGGGTCTTGAAAAAAGGTGGACTGCTCATGGTCGGTTACATGAACCCTTGGATTTATATCTTTGATGCTGATGATGTTTGGGAGCATCCAGACAGAGCATTGGTTCCAATGTACAGCCTACCTTTCAATGCACGACAATTAGAAGAAACAGGACAAATTACAATTGACCCAGAATATGGCTATGAATTTAGCCACACCTTAGAAGAACAGATTGCTGGGCAATTACGAGCTGGTTTTGCCATGATTGATTTTTATGAATCCAAAGACAGTCGCAATCGCTTGACTCAATTTGCCTCAGATTACATAGCGAATTTATCGATAAAGTGGTAGAAACAAGCCACCGAAAGATGTCCTTTTTAACTCAGTAGGTAAAGTTGAAATGATTGTGCAAGATTTTTCAGGCTTCCGCTGTGTAATATCTCATTTTTTATGCTATTGACCAACCTTCGTTTTTCTGCTATGATTGAAAAATGTTTGTTTGGAGGTAAATGAGTGAATAAAATAATATCTGTATGGAAAAAAATGAATTTAATCCGAAAAATCGGAATTGGTGTTGTTTTGGGAGTGTTACTAGGCTTAATTGCTCCAAAAATAACGGTCATTGCTCTCTTTGGTAGTCTATTTGTAGGAGCATTGAAGGCTATAGCCCCTCTTTTGGTTCTGACACTAGTTGCACATGCTCTATCACAAGCTCCTGCTGGTCAAAAATCGAATATGAGGACAGTTATCTGCCTGTATCTATTTGGCACTTTTGCTGCGGCCTTCATTGCTGTAGGAGCAAGCTATTTATTCCCTATTAAATTGGTTCTTTCTACTACAACGACTACGGACATTACTCCTCCACAAGGGATTGCTGAAGTATTCCAAGACCTCTTGTTGAAGGTCGTTGACAATCCAATCAATGCACTTGCAACGGCTAATTATATTGGTGTTTTGACATGGGCGGCAGTGTTTGGCTTGGCCTTTCGTCATGCAAGCAAGACAACCAAAGATTTATTGCAATCTGCTGCGGAAGTGACTTCTAAAGTTGTAGGCTGGATTATTAGTCTGGCACCATTTGGTATCATGGGCTTGGTTTTCGATACCATTGCAAATAATGGTCTGACAGCTTTAAAAGACTATGGTTTACTGCTCTTACTTTTGGTTGGAAGCATGATTTTTGTCGCGCTTGTTGTCAATCCCTTGATTGCTTTTCTTGTAATGAAGAAAAATCCTTACCCGCTGGTATTTGAATGTCTTCGGGTTAGTGGGGTTACGGCGTTTTTTACAAGAAGTTCAGCAGCTAATATCCCTGTCAATATGCAGCTCTGCAAACGTTTAGGAGTGGATCCAGATACATACTCAGTATCTATTCCGCTCGGTGCCACAATTAATATGGCTGGCGCGGCTATTACGATTAATATTTTAACAATGGCAGCTGTTCATACACTTGGCATCAGTGTTGATTTCAGCTCAGCTCTTCTTTTATCCGTTGTTGCATCACTATCAGCAGCAGGAGCATCTGGGGTAGCAGGTGGCTCGCTTCTCCTCATCCCAGTAGCATGTAGTCTTTTTGGCATTCCAAATGAGTTAGCCATGCAAGTAGTTGGAGTCGGATTTGTGGTCGGAGTGATTCAGGACTCTTGTGAAACAGCCCTCAACTCATCAACCGATGTTTTGTTTACAGTTGTAGCAGAACGATCTGCTTGGAAAAAATAGAAAGAAGTTGGGAGACCAACTTTTTTTCTTCGCTTTACTTCTGAAATCTCTTTCATTTTGTGATAAAATAGACTTACTTTAATCTAGTCTTTTGGTTCACTTTTATTACTAGCTTCAAAGGTTCGGGGAACCTTTGAAGGTCGGAGATGAAACAAACGAAGTTTGTGTCAACAGCCGCAGGCATAACTGAAGTACGGCAAAACGAGTTCAAATAATGATGAAATTATTTGAAGTTGGAAATAGGGAAACGAAGTTTCCACTTGCGTCGACGTAATAAAAGATAAACCAAATGACGATACTGAAAAGGAGAAATTATGACAGTAAATTTTAGAGCAGAGTTTGACAAACGCAAAGATGAGTTTCTTGCGGACCTCTTTGACCTCCTCCGCATCAATTCCGAGCGTGACGACAGCCAGGCAGATGCCCAGCATCCATTTGGACCAGGACCAGTGCGTGCCTTGGACAAGTTCCTGGAAATCGCTCAGCGTGATGGTTACCCAACCAAGAACGTTGACAACTACGCAGGTCACTTTGAGTTTGGCGAGGGCGAAGAAGTCCTCGGTATCTTCGGTCACTTGGACGTGGTGCCAGCAGGTAGCGGTTGGAACACCGACCCGTACGAGCCGCAAATCATCGACGGCAAGCTCTTTGCCCGCGGATCCTCTGACGATAAGGGACCGACCATGGCTTGTTACTACGGCTTGAAAATCATCAAGGAGCTGGGTCTTCCGACTTCGAAAAAAGTCCGCTTCATCGTCGGTACCGACGAAGAGTCGGGCTGGGCAGACATGGATTACTACTTCGAGCATGTCGGCCTACCCCTGCCAGATTTCGGATTTTCTCCAGATGCTGAGTTCCCGATTATCAACGGCGAAAAGGGCAATATCACAGCTTATCTTCATTTTGCGGGGGAAAATAGCGGAGCTGCTAAGCTGCATTCCTTCGCAGGCGGTTTGCGTGAGAACATGGTGCCTGAGTCTGCGACAGCGATTATCTCTGGCGACCTAGCAGACCTGGACAGCAAGTTGGCAGCATTCACAGCCACTTACGGCCTAAAAGCTGACGCGGAAAAACTTGAAAACGGACAAGTACAAGTGACCGTCATCGGAAAATCAGCCCACGGTTCAACCCCAGAAGAAGGTGTCAACGGAGCAACCTACTTGGCAAAATTCCTCAGCCAATTCGCCTTTGACGGAGCAGCCAAAGCCTATCTTGACTTGGCAGGACAATTCCTTCTGGAAGACCATGACGCTAAGAAACTCGGCGTAGCCATTTACGATGAGCAAATGGGTGCCCTTTCTATGAACGCAGGTGTCTTTAAGTTTGATGAAACCTCATCTGACAACACCATTGCCCTCAACTTCCGTTATCCAAAAAATACCAACCCAGAAACCATCAAGGCTGGTTTGGAAAAACTGGGCGTGGAAGCTGTCAGCCTGTCTGAGCATGGTCATACTCCACATTATTGCCCAATCGATGACCCAATGGTTGCGACCCTCTTGTCTGTTTATGAAAAACACACAGGTTTGAAAGGTCACGAACAAGTGATCGGTGGCGGAACATTCGGACGCTTGCTCAAACGTGGTGTTGCCTACGGAGCTATGTTCCCAGGCGATGTCAACACTATGCACCAAGCCAACGAATTTATCGAAGTCGAGCAACTCTACCGCGCCGCTGCCATTTACGCAGAAGCTATTTATGAATTGATCAAATAGTACGAACCCATATTTACAGTACAGCACTTTTATCTAAGGCTAGTTTTTCAGCTACTCATCGTTCGTTTTTTGGGAGTGAGAAAGAACTCGATTGGTCTCAAAACGAGTTCGTCAACAAATTTTCGTTTCAAGTTGTTGACCTGAAACAGTCTATCACCAGACTGTTTCACTCCCACCCCCGCACAGCTCCAACAGTCAGAGTAGTGACTGTCGTAGAGGTCGGATTTGGAGTGTAAAACACGGAGTGCAGAGATTTGCTTCACAAATCCTATCTCCAACCTTTAACAGTCCACTGGACTGTTAAACCCAATCAACCACTGCGCTGAGATGTTGATACAAACTCTGAGAAGTGGGGCTGGTCTTGAGCCCAGCCCCAAAAAACTGCCTTGATTAGCGAAAAACTATCTCTTATATCAAAGTACTTTACTTGTGAATACGGGTTCATATCAAGACGGGGATGCCCGTCTTTTTTAGGAGGAAATATGGAACTGAAAGAACTCACACTTGCAGATATGGAAATGGTCAAAGAGTTGTTCTTATCTGTATTTAGTCAGGAGCCTTGGAATGATGACTGGTTTGATAAGGGACAATTAGACCGTTACATAGGTGATTTACTAGAGCACCCCAGAGCACTTTGTTTTGGATTGCTTGACCAAGGTAGCCTCATTGCCCTTTCTCTAGGGCACATTCGCTACTGGTATGAGGGGACCGAATACCGTATTGAAGAGCTCTGTATTGCTCGCAACGACCAAGGACGAGGAATTGGTAAGGACTTTCTAAAAAGAATTGAGGAGCAGTTGATTGAGAGAAAGATTGTTCATATTCTCCCGCAAACTGAACGCAATGTACCAGCTTTTTCCTTCTATAAAAAATGTGGTTTTCATGCCCTGGAAGAAGATGTGACGATGTTCAAGAAAGTAGGACGTCATGGAACTTGCTGATATTCGTCAGGCGATTATGAAGGATGCAGCTAATCAAGCTTTTACGAATCAGGGAATAGTTCCGCTTTTCCAAGCACCGTCTACTGCAAAAATCCTCATTATTGGACAGGCACCGGGATTAAAAACACAAGAAAAAGGTCGCTTATTTGATGATGCTAGTGGAGAGAATCTTCGCAAATGGTTGGGAGTAGATAGGGAATTCTTCTATGAATCTCGCTATTTTGCTATTCTTCCTATGGATTTCTATTATCCAGGAAAAGGGAAGTCTGGGGATTTGCCGCCTCGTAAGGATTTTGCGCCCAAATGGCACCCGCTCATTATGAAGCAACTACCCCAGATTGAGCTGACCTTGTTGATTGGTAAGTATGCCCAGGACTATTATTTAGGAGAATCCCATAGGACTGTGACCGAGAGAGTGGAGAATGCAGGTGTTTACCTACCCACCTATTTTCCCCTACCTCATCCATCGCCAAGGAACAATATCTGGCAAGCTAAACATCCTTGGTTTGTTGAACAGACTCTACCGTTACTGAAAAACAACATAAATATATTGTTGGGAAAATGATAATATGATATAATTGTATATATATACCTAACAAATTTTTCTTATCTTTGTTCATCGAAGGAGGTGTTCTGATGAGAAAATGGAAAAAAATTATCATCGGCTGTTTCGCTATTCTAACGGTTTGCTTGCTATTTGCACCCACACTAGCTAGAGCAAATCAGATTCCAGACCGACCCACAGGTACAACGGTAGTGGATGAGACGCAGTTACTCTCGAGTGAGACCATTGCAGAAATTGATCAACTCAATCGAAATTGGGCAAGCACCGAGCAAGCTTTACAGGTTGGTGTTTATGTAACAGAAAGTCTGTCCAGTGATATTGAAAGTTTGGCTAATGAAACCTTTCGTCACTGGCAGGTCGGTTTTGCAGGAACGGACAATGGAGTTCTTTTAGTGGTTGCCATAGCTGACAGAGCATTTCGGATAGAAACCTCAGACAATGCTGCCACAGTCATCACGGATGTAGAAGCCAAGGATATTCTAGAGAATGCAAGAGAATTCTTTCGACAGGAAGACTACAGTAGAGGAATTTCCTATATCGTCAACTCCATTGGGGATAGATTTTATGGCACAAGCATTGGTAAAAATCAGTTAGCTGCTATAGAAGAAGGTACAAGTGAGGAGGGTGACGGATTCTGGCTGTTTCTCGTAGTTATTCTGATCGCTATCCTATTTGGTATCATTGACAAATCTAGTCGTGGTGGTGGACCAGGTAATCTACTCTGGATGCTGGTTGATGACCATCATCACTATCACAATCATCACTCGTCTAATTCCTCATCGTCTAGTTTTGGCGGAGGTAGTTGGTCAGGTGGTGGAGGCGGCGGTGGCGGAGCCTCTTCTGGATGGTAAGGCATCGTATAGGGCTTCTGATAGTTGTTTGCTTTTTTACGAATATTTAATCGTAGTTAGAAAGGAAATCTTATGAAAAAGAAATGGTTGGTCATCCTCATACCAGTCCTAGCTCTGCTGTTTTTAGGAATGGGAGCAGTTGGGCAATACAATGGCTTAGTTGACAGTTATGCTGAGGTTGAAAATGCGCAAGCCAATGTAGACACACAGTTGCAACGTCGCTATGACTTGATACCTAATGTAGTCACAGCTGTCAAAGGCGCCATGGAACACGAGGAAGAAATATTTACTGCTATTGCAGAAGCGCGTGCTAAAATTGGTTCCAGTCAACAGGGAACGAGTGACTATAATCAAGCTCAAAGTCAGCTAGATGCTGCAGTATCTAGATTGTTGGTAGTGGCTGAGAATTATCCTCAATTGACAGCCAACCAACAGGTATCAGACCTGATTACAGAGCTTGAAGGTACGGAAAATCGGATACTGGTAGCCCGTAAAGACTATAATGCGGTGGCAACTACCTACAATAAAAAAATCAAGCGGTTCCCGACCTCCATCTATGCAGGTCTATTCGGATATGAAAAAGTAGAGCTCTTCCAAGCAACAAATGATGCAGCGACGACTGTACCAAGTGTTGATTTGAGTGATAAGGAATGAAGGAGATAAATATGGACTTTGGATTTGATATATTGGCAATTATGATACCAATTATTGTTGTTGTACTATTTGTTTTATTGTTTGTATGTGGTTATGTGTCGGCTAAGCCTAACGAAGCGATTGTCATTACCGGCTTGGGTAAACCTCGGACCTTAATTGGCCGTTCTGGTTTTATGATTCCCTTTATTGAAAAACGCTCCTATATCTCTATTGAGCAGTTTTCAACAGATGTGCAGACCACAGATTTTGTACCAACTCTTGATTTTATCAACGTAAAAGCTGATGCGGTCGTAAAAGTAAAGGTTGGGGTATCCGATGAATTGCTCAATGCGGCAGCTCAAAACTTCCTTAACTGGAAAACTGCAGATATTTCTGCCTCTATTCAAGATGTCTTGGAAGGAAATCTGCGTGAAATCATTGGCCAGATGGAACTGCGTGACATGGTCAATAACCGCCAGGCTTTTGCAGAAAAAGTCCAATCCAACGCGGCTCCTGACTTGGCTAAAATGGGGCTGGAAATCATTGCCTTTACGGTTCAATCCTTCACAGATGACAACGATGTCATTAAAAACCTAGGTATTGACAATATTGTGACCATCCAGAAGGATGCCGCAAATGCTCGTGCCAAAGCAGAGCGGGAACAAGCAGAAGTCCGTGCCCGTGAGGATAAGGCGGCTAATGATGCGCGTGTTGCTGCAGACTTAGAAATCGCCAAGAAACAGAATGAACTAGCTATTGAGCAAGCTAATCTAAAACGTCAGTCAGATGTCCAACTGGCACAGGCAAACGCAGCCTATGGCATTGAGGAGCAAGCTCAACGGAAAGAAATCGAGCGTGCAACTGCTGAAGCCAATATTGTCAAGCAACAAAAAGAAGCAGAAGTAAAAGCAGAGGAAGTTAAGGTCCGTGAACAAGAGCTCTCAGCTACTATCCGCAAACAGGCAGAGGCAGAAAAATATGCTCGCCAGCAAGCTGCAGAAGCAGATTTGATTGAACGTCAACGCAAGGCAGAAGCAGAACTCTACGAAACGCAGCGTGAGGCGGAAGCTCAAAAAGCGCGTGCAGAAGCTGCTAAGTATGCTGCGGAGCAAGAAGCGGCAGGTATTGAGGCTAAAGGACGTGCCGAAGCAGAAGCCATCCGTTTGAAACTCGAAGCAGAGGCAGAAGGTCTTAGCAAGAAGGCGGATGCCATGGCCAAGTTCAACGATGCAGCGGTGACTGAAATGGTGGTTAATGTTCTTCCAGAAATCGCCAAGAATATTGCAGCACCACTTGGAAATGTTGATAAGATTACCATGTACGGCGAAGGGAATACCTCAAAAATGGTAGGAGACCTGATGACGACCATGGACAAGACAACAGAAGGTCTAGGCCTCAATGTCCGTGATTTAATCAGCGCAACCCTAACTGGTCGTGCTATGTCAACAGGTTTACTGGCTGCCCAAGAAACAAAAGAAGCGGAAGGGGACAAATAAAAATAATAAGCAGTTGGAAGAGATGGGTGACTGAGTAGGTTTACACCATCATTTCCATCGCATGATTGTTTTTAGAAATGAAAATGTTTAGAAACAGTAAAAAAAGTAAGTTGTTTATACAAAAAATAAATGAACTATTATCTGATTCAGAATTAAAGTTGAGCAAAGCATTGAAATTCCAGTTGTTGGAAGCAATGGAGTTGTGTGAAAAAGGAGTAAGATTAGCTATCTTTCCTATAAAATTTATCCATTGGTATTGGAAGAACTAGCTTTGAGTAGGATTCAATCGGATAAATTAAAGATGTTTAAGCGCTATTTAGAGCAAGAAAGGTGGAAATATTATTTTGGTTCTGCTTTGGGAATGGCGTTTACTTCGATTAGATAGTGGTTCCGAGGATTTGTAAGTACATTGATTGTGCTATGCAACTTCGATAGAATATGCGAAAGTCCCAAGAAAGAGTAATCTTGGGACTTTTACAATCTTTGATTGAGATTCGTTTTTGTTTATCAGTCATTTACCCACACCCCGCTGACATAATCCTCAGATAGAATGGTTTGACTTAAAACTTTTTTTGCTTGCCAGTCATAGATGAGTGCCTTACCAGCCAGAATCAATAATAATCTATTACCGTCTAGTTGGCGGACATGGTCAATATAATAAGGACGAGGATTAAGCTCGTCTAGACGATGATAGCTCTCTTGACCTGTTTGGGTATTATAAATGGTGAAAGAGATTGCGGATAGCCAATCACTTTCGTGCTCAATGAATAATAGGTTATCTTCCTTGAGTGGTTGGATGCTTCCTGGTGTAGGCTGTGATAAGGTTATGGAGGAAAATGTACGTGTCTTTGTATTAAAGGTCAAAATATCATAGGAAGTCTCAATATCCTTGTAATCTAAAGCATGGTGACTAGTGATTGGAAGATAGAGTGTACCCTTTGCAAGGAGTCCTTCATGAGTTACTAGATTTTTGTCATATTCGACTATATCTGATGTTGTAAAGCTTGTTTTATCAATGATATAGAGAACATTTTTTTGAGAATCTGATTGACCAGTGGTTATTTGATTGCCGTTTAAATAAATGAATGTATCATCTGCATAGACATATGGAAGTGGGAAAAAATCATCATCTAGTTTTAATTGATTTTTTAATTTGAACGTATTATCAAACTGCGATAAGGCATGGAAAGGACCTGCTGTATAAAAATGTTGCCCATCAGCTCCGCTGATGTAGGTAGCGTATTTGCTTGGCTTACGAAGAATTTCTCCTGTTTTGAAATCAATAGAAACCAAATTGTCATTGGTAAATTTCTGCTGGTCATTGGCAAAAACTAAAGATTGATTGTCTAGAATGTGGTTTTTTCCAGAGCCGAAATAGTTGTCCGAATTCATTTTTTGAGTGTGAATGAGCTTTGGTTGGTCATTAGATAATTGAAAGGCTTCGATTTTACCTGGATAAACGAGATAGAAGTCAGCATTTGAATCGAGTTCTACTTTGGCGTGCTGATAGGTTTCCAATTTCCAAGCGATAAAGGAAAAAATAAGGCAAAAAGCGGCAAGTAAAGCGATTATCATTTTTTTCATAGGGTAAGCCTCCTTTCTATTCATAGTATAGTTTATTTTTTAGAGAAGGACAAGTTTTAATCTGTTAATATACAAAAAGTGTGCAAAAACTGAACCTTTCATCTTCAATCACAATTTGAATCATTAAAAATAGCTTAGAATCACGGTTTCTTACGACGTAATTCTAAGCTATTTTCTATTTTTAAGACTTGCTAGCCTCTTCTTATTTTCCAAGACAGAATTGGCTAAAGAGTTGGGTGATGAGTTCATCTGGAGCAGCATCACCAGTGATTTCTCCTAAAATCTGCCAACAGCGTGTCAGGTCAACCTGTAACAAGTCTACTGGCATGCCCATTTCCAGCCCATCGTTGACAGCTTGTAGGCTTTGGACGGCTTGCTCAATCAGGGAAATATGACGAGAATTGGAGAGGTAGGTGGCATCTTGCTCTACCAGACCAGCATTTTCAAAGAAGAGCTGGTTGATTTTTTCTTCGATTTGGTCGATATTCTGGTTTTTCAAGACGGAAATGCGAATGACATCCTCGGGCAGTTGGTCTGCTTCAATCTGCTCTTCCAGGTCGGTCTTGTTGAGTAGGACGATACGGTTGGCCAAATCGGAAATGGCTAGGAGATTGCGGTCTTGCTCGGTCAGTGGTTCGGATGCGTTGAGGACTAGCAGGATGAGGTCGGCCTCCTCAAGGGCTTTTTTAGACCGTTCCACACCGATTTTTTCAACGATGTCATCTGTTTCACGGATACCTGCGGTATCAATCAGCTTGAGGGGGACACCTTTGATGTTGACGTATTCTTCGATAATGTCGCGGGTTGTTCCTGCGATGTCTGTAACGATGGCTTTCTCTTCGCGGAGAAGATTATTGAGCAGGCTGGATTTTCCCACATTTGGACGACCGATAATAGCGGTCGCGATGCCTTCACGCAGGATTTTTCCACGGCGGGCAGTGCGGAGGAGATTTTCCAAAAGGGCTTGGAACTGGAGGGTTTTCTCGCGGACCAGCTCTGTCGTCGCCTCCTCGACGTCGTCGTACTCAGGGTAGTCGATGTTGACCTCGACCTGTGCCAGTGTGTTGAGAATCTCCTGACGGGTGTCGTTGATGAGCTGGGAAAGGGAGCCGTCAAGCTGGCGGACGGCATTGTGCATGGCCTTGTCGGTCTTGGCACGGATGACATCCATGACGGCCTCGGCCTGGGTCAAATCCACACGGTCGTTGAGAAAGGCACGCTTGGTAAACTCGCCTGGCTCAGCCATTCGAGCACCTTGGCGAATCAGGAGCTGGAGGATTTCGTTGGTAACGGCGATGCCTCCGTGGGTGTTAATCTCAATGATATCTTCGCGGGTGAAGGTCTTTGGGGAACGCATGACACCCAGCATGACCTCGTCAAGCACTTGCCCTGTCGCAGGGTCAATAATGTGGCCATAGTTGAGGCTGTGGCTAGGAACAGTCGCCAAATCCTTGCCCTTGAAAACCTTGCTGGCAATAGCAAATGCATCCGTCCCAGACAGGCGGACAATCCCGATAGCCCCCTCACCGAGAGGAGTTGAAATGGCAGTTATTGTATCGAATTCTTTGGTAATCATTTTAGTCCTTTTATATAGCGTATTTACAAGGCTTTGCCCCAAATTCGCCCCAATTTTTTTAAAAAAGTGTTTTGATTTTGTCGAAATCAGCAATCTCTTTTTCTTTGAGTAAGTGCGAATATGTGTTGAGTGTGATGGTCGGGTCTTTATGTCCGATTAACTTTGATATAGTCAGTACCTCAATGCCGTTCGTTAGCAGGTAGCTTACATAGGTATGGCGGAGGGAATGGATATGGACAGACCTACCGATGAGGGTTTTTAATCGCTTGTTTAGGTATACATGGGCATTGGCTGGAAACAAACGGTTAAATTCATTCTCTTGCCATCGGTGGGCTTTATAATCTTGTAGCAGTTCTATTGTACCATTATCTAACGGAACTGTCCTAACAGACTGCTGATTTTTTGTGGGAGCAAATCCGTCTTGATTGTATATGTTCCAAGTCTTGTTTATTGACAATTGGCAGTTTTCAAAATCAATATCGTCCCAGGTTAAGCCCATTGATTCGCCGACCCGCATACCCGTTACTGCTAGTAAGTATATTTGTAACTGACGGTGTTCGTAGGGGTTTTCTTTGGTATACTCAATGAGATTTAGATACTCTGTTTGAGTCAGGAATTTCTTATCCAGCGGGCTTGGCTCGATGTCAGAGTTTACCTTTGCCAATTCAGCAAAGTTGATTTTTATCAATCTATCCATGACAGCATACTTGGCACAGGATTTGATTTTAGCGTGTATCAGTCGCAGTGTGGACTTGCGGTAGTGTTTGCCCATCTCATTCAATGTGGCTTGATAGCTGGATGGTGTGATGTCGATGATTTTGATTTCTTGGAAGTAGCGATTGATTGCAGCGGTGGCAGTTTCATAGTGTTTGAGCGTACCAGCAGATACAGATGGTGCTCGGTGGATTTTGTACCACTTTTCAAAGTATGCGACAAGGGTAATCTGCTTATCTTCCACAATTCCGTCAGATAGTTCCATTTCGGTTTGGGATGCCGCTTGTACAGCCTCCGCCTTAGTTCTATACCCCGACTTGGATTTCTGCTTATATGAGCCGTCTGGAGCTTTGTAGGAGATACGATATTCCCAGCCATTTTCTCTCTTTCGGAAATATGCCATGTTGATTTTACCCCTTTCTTTTGATAAAATGGGCATAAGAAAAGACTTGCCCAAAAAGGCAATTTTTCTTATACGGTTTGCCTCATGCTCTCCAGTCGCCAAACACGGAGCGTGAGGTTTTTTTATTTTAGTTTCTTTCTAGCGTACTCTATTCGCTTGTAAAATACATCTTTCCACATATCACCGCCATAGAGTGGCTGTTTATCTTTGAGGAAACGCTCGCAGATTTCAATCTCTTTTTCGTATTCTTTCAAACCTCGATAGTTTATGGCGATTCTTTCAAATAACGGGGCAGACCCCATAAACTCATCATTTTCAGATAGTGGCAGTAGCAGTGAATTTGAGTCCAGGTATTTCTTTTCCTTGGATAACTTTTCCCCAGCATTGAAAATGGTATTTAGTTTCTTTGCTTTGTCATCTACTGACATTCTTTGTCTGAGTTCCTTAGCACCTTCGGTATCACCTATTTTTTTGAGATATTCAGCATACTCATTTTGCCATAATCGGTGATTTTCAAGATTTTGTTTGCTATCCTCATCACTTACCCACCCTTTTTTGTGTAGCTCAATGATATGTCGGTTTTGGGAGATAGTATCTTTACCTAATTCAGTAACAGTATAGTTTGCCGTGGCTAGTGAAACCTTAATTAGTTTGGTAATTCTCAAATCGGGTCTATCAACACCATAATTTCTTGATAGATGAATTGGGTACTTTTTGACATCACCACCTAATCTATCAACAACCCATAGAAAAATTAAATCTGAGATAAGTATCTCCGTTCCAGGTACAGGGTCATTTGCCCACTCATACACATCATCATAGCTAAAGTTTGGATAGTACCTGCCGTTGACTCTGTAAGGTTTCTTCATCGGTGGTTGTGGTACAGCTTTTTGGATTG
The DNA here is from genome assembly GCF_019754195.1 of Streptococcus sp. 2018037. Taxonomy (NCBI): domain Bacteria; kingdom Bacillati; phylum Bacillota; class Bacilli; order Lactobacillales; family Streptococcaceae; genus Streptococcus; species Streptococcus sp. 2018037. Next base: position 49,489 of record NZ_JAIJZQ010000005.1, on the reverse strand, counting down.
ATGGCTTTGAAGTTGGTGTGAGTTTTTTGAACAAGCTAAAAATTCCCATATTATATCCTTTCCTTATCCAACTAAATTATAAAACTCTTCAATAATCATCTCTTGTCCCCACGAAGTAGAGATATTATGAAGTTGTGCAAATTGCAACCAATTAAAACTATACACATCATTATCATTTAGATAATCTTTTATCAGTTCACGAACCATAAATCTATCAGCTTCATTTTCATATTGCAATAGCAATCTATGGTAGTGTTCTGGATTGTGATTGATATGTCCCAATTCGTGTAAAATAACCTTTTCGCGCTCTTTTGTAGATAGATTAGCGTTGACATATATTGTCCGTAAATCTGGAAAATATAAGCCATCACGTTCCCACATATCTCCATGAAAAACAAAAAGGGTGACCTGAAATTCATCTAGTAGTTCATTTATTTTCACCGCCAGTCACTCCTATTGACAATTTTATAATCTGTTCAATTTTATACACATCTTCATCTGATAATGGTTTTCCATCAAACAACACAACGCGATTTTGTAAATTAGATAAATCTACTTCTTTTCCATCTGGAGTTGTATAGAGTTTTGGATTGTCAGTCCTGCCTAATAAATAATCAGTGGATACGTTGAAGTAGTCAGCTATCTCAGCTAATCGTTCAGCATTAGGTTTTTTGGTTTTTAAGTTATAGATGGTATTTCGGCTGTATCCTAGTCTTTCTTCTAATTTATTGATTGAAATACCTTGCTTATCGGCTAATTCCTTTATCTTTTCAAACGTTGGAAACATTGTTTTATCAACCTTTCTAAGAGATTGACAAAAAATATTGAAACAAATTGATTAAAATTCTTGACAAAATTTAATCAATAGATTACAATAGTTTTTGTAAATGATTGAGTTAGTGAAAAACGAAGTCAAAAACATTCTAAAATTAAATATAACACGGTCGCCAAACTGTATTAATAAATGATTAGAAGTGTTCTAAACGTTGTTTTTATTATGCTTATATTTTAATCAATAGATTGTTAGATGTCAAGCATTTTATAAAAAATTCTAACTCTTTCACTTACACGTTGAGAGAAAGGAGATAATATATGCCAAATTCAAATAGCGGACGTCAAAAAATCTTGGATTATCTAGACGAAAACAATATCACTATGACGACGCTTGCTGTCCAGTATGGGATGGTACGTCAGGATGTCACTAATATCTTGAACGGTAAGCTAAAAAATCCACAAGCAAATCGTTTCATTGCTCGTGTGATTGAAGATTTTAAGATTAGGTAGGAGGTTAATGATGGAGGAAACAATAACCATTTCAAGAACGGAGTTAGAATTGATGATTGCAGATGCGATTGCTAGAAATACTCTTCCAAGGAAAAAGAAAGATTACAGAGATGTTCATATTACATATTCTGACATAGAGAAAGTTAACAAACAATTTCCAAATATTTCTAAATTGCTAAGTCGTAGATTTTCTTCTCAAATTACAGATTTACCATCTAAAGAAGAGATACGTTTTGGCTTGAGTGTTCCAAATTATATTTATACAAGACGTAGATTTTCAAGTGGAATTGAAAACTATGTACATCATAAGCTCTATATATCTTCTGTTCAAGAATTACTTAGAGGCCTATCGTTAGCGATTATGGGAGCATCAATAATTAAGGATTTAGATGATGATGAGTTCGAATATTCATTAGAAATTTATAATGAATTTAAAAATCTATTTCTTAAACTATATGAGGAACGATTGGTAGCTGAAGAAAGTATCTTGGAAAATATGAAAGAAAATTAGGTAGGAGGCAGTTTTTGAGTGAATCAAAAAAAGCACCTAGGGCGGCAACCCGTAAGGTACTTGCTAAAAATTATTTACTCAATTATACCATAAAAATGAATGATTTAGATGATATTCAAGAACTTTTATTAGCAAATTGGCAACGGAAGTTTCACCCATTAAGTGAGGTATTGATTAACAGCCTAGTCGGGCTAAGTCTATATGATACGCTTACGGTTTTGGCTATGGCTAGAAAGGGACATTATGGATGACATTGCTGAAAGCCTCATTTCACGGTTTATCAGTCAGCTCAAAGCACGGTTGATAGAAGTGTTTGAGGTATTTGATATTGAAATGGCACTACCATTGGTACTCAATGGCAAACAGTGCAAGAAGTTGCTGGGGATTTACAACGATGATAAGTTCCAAGAAGTGACCAACTTGCCAGGTTTTCCAAAAATTGCTGAAAGAGGCAAACACCCACGCTATCCAAGGGATGCCGTTCGTGAATGGGTCAAAGAAAATTGGAGGTTATTGGCTTAATGAAATATATCTTTCACAAATACGCATGAAAATTATACCTCGATGAACAATGCTTTTTTGCAAGATGATAGGTTGAGCTTGCAGGCAAAAGGATTGCTTGCGACTATACTAACCAATAAATCAGACTGGCGTATCTATGTTGGAGAACTTGAAAAAAGGTCAACCAACGGTAGGGATGCTCACAGAAAAGCATACCGAGAGTTACAGAATACAGGTTATATACGAGTTGTTAAAAAAAGTGATGGGAAACACGGTGTACAAACTTTCGTATTTGCTCAAGATACCCCTATCACAGATAGCTATTTTGAGTATATCAAGGATAGGTTAGAAAAAGAGTTATCCACAACTGAAAAAGAGTAAAAACCCTTTTTACTGAAAATCCAAAAGTTGGAAAACCCTTTTTACTGAAAATCCATTTTATGGAAAAACCAAAAGTTGGAAAACCCACCACTAATAAATACTAACTATATAACAAGTACTAATATTAAACAATCTAAGCCTTACGGCACTAACAGTCAATAATGACTAATTAACAACAAACTAATAGTAAATATAAATAAAAAGACAAGAGAGTTATCCACAGGAGGAAATCAAAATGACAAAAAAATATGAACTTGTCCTAGACGATACAATCAGCTTTTGGGGCTGGAAATTATTTCGTATTCGTGCCTTGATTAGCTTTGGCAGTGTTGAGGTAGGCGATTTAGGCGGATATATCCAAAAAGAGGAAAATTTAAGCCATGATGACAATGCCTGGGTATCGGGCAATGCCGAAGTATGGGGCAATGCCAAAGTATGGGGCGATGCCAAAGTATGGGGCGATGCCAAAGTATCGGGCAATGCCAAAGTATCGGGCAATGCCTGGGTATCGGGCAATGCCGAAGTATGGGGCAATGCCAAAGTATGGGGCGATGCCAAAGTATGGGGCGATGCCAAAGTATCGGGCAATGCCAAAGTATCGGGCAATGCCTGGGTATCGGGCAATGCCAAAGTATGGGGCAATGCCAAAGTATGGGGCGATGCCAAAGTATGGGGCGATGCCAAAGTATCGGGCAATGCCGAAGTATGGGGCGATGCCAAAGTATCGGGCAATGCCGAAGTATGGGGCAATGCCAAAGTATGGGGCGATGCCAAAGTATCGGGCAATGCCGAAGTATGGGGCAATGCCGAAGTATGGGGCGATGCCAAAGTATCGGGCAATGCCGAAGTATGGGGCGATGCCAAAGTATCGGGCAATGCCAAAGTATGGGGCGATGCCAAAGTATGGGGCGATGCCAAAGTATGGGGCGATGCCTGGGTATCGGGTAATGCCGAAGTATCGGAGCTAGGCGATATTATTGTTTTTAAAAATCATTGGTCAAGCGGTCGTCACTTTACTTATACAAAATCCAACAAAATGTGGAAAGTTGGCTGCTTTCATGGTACAGGTCAAGAATTGATTGAAAAAGCATACCATGATAGTGAGAAATCAGGCAATTATTATAAGGCTTATGTTGATTTTGTAGAAACACTAGAACGATTAAGCGAGGAGTAAATTATGGCTGATTTAACTTTTTCAGAGTTGCAACAGAAGATGCAACTAGAAAAAGAACAAAAACAAGGCGTAAAATATCCTTTTCGTACAGCGGAGGACATTTACAACAAATTCAAAAAGCTAGATAGCGGCTGGAGCGTGTCTTTTCCAGAGGATGATATACAGGTCATCAAGGATAAGATTTACTACAAGGCGGTAGCGGTTGCTAGGAGAGAGAGCGACGGCATCGAGCAAAAAGCTGTTGGATGGGCTAGGGAGGAAGATGTACCAGTTTTTCACACTCAAAAAGGGGATGTGAAACAGATGCAAGACCCCCAATGGACTGGAGCGGTTGGCTCTTATGCTAGGAAATATGCCTTACAAGGTCTATTTGCCATAGGTGGTGAAGATGTTGACGAACACCCAGTAGATGAAAATCAAGAACAAGGTCAATCTAACCAGCAACAGCAGCCAACACAGCAGACACAGCAACCTAATCAAGTAAAGTACATTGATAATATCCAGTATCAAGAAATCCTTAAAACTGTTGAAGAATTTGCGACAGTTAAGGGAGCGCCATTTGATACAGTTGCTAATTTTGTATTAAACAAATATCAAATTCAAGATTTCCATCAAGTACCAGTTGATGGCTATAACGTAGTGATGGAATATCTCAACACACAATTTCAAAAAGTGTACCAAAAACAAGGAGTATAGGATATGAAAGATGTAACTTTAAGTGAATTAGATAATATTAAGCCAATTTATGTACCAGGTAAAATCACTCTTGACTTTGAAAGTCTTGACAAAGCAATTACCCTTGCTGTTGCACAGTTGGAAGATAAAAAGATTGATGAGCTTGATTATAAAGAAATCAAGGCACAAATCACACGATATAAAGCCCTTGATGATGGATTAGACGCTGAGCGTAAAAAGATTGCTAAGAATTTCAAAAATCCACTTGATGAATTCGAAGAAAGACTTGAAAAAGCACGCATCCCATTGGGTGTGCTACTAACCAAACTTAGAAAAGTCAGAGATGATATTGATGAGCATAAGCGACAATTACGTTTGGATGTTGTTCGTGCGACATTTGAAAGTAAATGTTATGAGGTGGGTCTTGAAAAGACAACATTCGAGGATAAATACAATAATTTCTCTAATGCTGGACTTTTCAAGACAGGTAAGTATGAACTCAAGAAAGCAACTCTTGATGAAATGGATGCTTTGGTACTTGCGGAATTTGATGCACTTGAGCAGCATAAGGCTAATAAGCAAGCAATCGAGGAACAAGCTCAAGAGTACGATTTGCCAGCAGATGGGTATATCAGACATCTTGAGGATGGTAAGTCACTTGTTGATGTCCTGAAAATCATGAAAACAGACCGTGATGCCATTGCTTTACGCAAAGAGCAACAAGAGGCGCAAGCTAAAGCAGAGGAGGAGCGCAAGGTAGAAATTGAGCGCTTGGCAAAAGAGCAAGCTAACGAAAACATCAAAGCTATTGATACAGAAACTGGGGAAATCATTGAAAATTACCCACCAGAGATTGAGAGTGGAGCAAGATGGGTAGATAGACCACAGACTCAAAACACAGTCCCAGAAGTAGCAAAATTTGAGCCTAGCGAGCCAATAAAAGTCACAATGCTATTAACTTTGCACGGTGGCAAACCGCAACTTGAACAACTCAAAGAGTATCTGGAGGATAACTTTATTAGTTTTGAAACTTTAGGAGGCATCTAATGACATATAAAAAAAGTAATTTGCTTAATTATAGGCAACTTTGGTGGCTTGATAAATTTCTAGCTGGACATAAGGGGTTTATTGCTGGTGGTTGTTTCAAAAATATTTTTAATAATGAGCGTGTTAAAGACTTAGATATTTTCTTTGAAAGCGAAAAAGATTTTTTGGAGGCAAAAAGTTACTATAAGAAACAATTGAAAGAAAATCCTACTGATTGGAGATTTTCTTATGAGAATAAAAGTTGTTGGTCAATCTATTCAGTCAAAGAAAAAGTCCGTCTTGAACTTATTAGAAAAACATACGGAACACCCAAAAATGTTATTTCAAATTTTGATTTTACAATTACAAAATTTGCTTACTACAAGAACTATGAAAATGTAGATGAAGATGATTATATGGCTGTTTTTGAAGTATTATTTCATGAAGATTTTTTTGAGCATCTACACACAAAAAGATTAGTTGTAGATGATAGATTACCTTATCCAGTCAGCACTTTTAACAGACTAATGAGATATGCAAAGTATGGCTATCAACCATGTAGAGAAACAAAAATAAAAATAGTTACAAGTTTAGCAGAGTTGAATCCAGATAATCAAGAGGATTTTGAGGAACAACTAGGCAAAAGCTTATATGAAGGGTTAGATTGATATGACATTTAATGAATTGATTGAAAATGTAAAAGGTTTGTCAACAGCTAAAGGACTTGACAAAGCTGAGCCATTAAAACAGATGTTGAAACTATTTGAAGAATTTGGAGAGTTAAACGCTGGTATTGCCAAAAACAATACTACATTGATAAAAGATAGTATTGGCGATGTGATGGTTGTATTGACGATACTCTGTCAGCAACTTAATCTTGATGCTCGAGAAATATTTTTAACAGCAGACAGCCTTACAATACATCATCCAAAAACACTAGAAGTTGAAGTATTGAGCTTAATAACTGGAGGTTTAATAGGAAAGCTATCGACAGCAATTCTAAATAGAACAAATAGAACTCATGGAATCAAATCAAACTTGATTATACGAGAAATTGTATTAAAGTTACATTTCATATCAAAGTATTACGATTTCACAAAGGAACAATGCTTTGAGACAGCTTGGAATGAAATCAAAGACCGTCAAGGGAAAATGGTGGATGGTGTATTTGTTAAAGCAGCTGACTTAGAGGAGGGGCAATAATGAAAAAGGAGATGTACTATGTATCTGCAAACCATGACAACCTAGATTTGGGCATGAAAATTGAGGCTGAAAATCCTTATATGGCAGCTGTATATTTTGTGTCTAAAATATGGAATGATTTCAGTCTTGATGATGTGATTGTTACAGAAGTTGAGGAGGTAGCAGATGATAAATAACGTTGTTTTAGTAGGGCGACTGACTAGAGATGCTGAATTAAGATATACACCATCAAATGTTGCAGTTGCCACTTTTACCCTTGCAGTAAATCGCCCATTCAAAAATGAAAATGGAGAGCGTGAGGCTGATTTTATTAATTGTGTTATTTGGAGACAAGCGGCAGAAAATCTTGCTAATTGGGCTAAGAAAGGCGCATTGATTGGTATTACAGGCAACATCCAAACACGCCACTATGACAATCAACAAGGGCAGCGCGTGCATGTGACAGAAGTTGTTGTAAGTAGTTTTCAATTATTGGAGAGTCGCAATAGTCAACAAAACCAACAAGGTAATTACCAAAATCAAGGCAACAATTTCCAAAATAGAAACAACCAAGGTTATCAGTCTCCATTTGGAAATCAACAACAAACACCAGATTTTAGCCGTAGCAACCAACAATCATTTTTCCAAGGACAAACTACAAATCCTATGGATATTTCAGATGATGATTTACCTTTCTAGGATTGGAGATTTGAGATGAACAAAGTAAAAGTTGATTTACAATGTCCATATTGTGGGTTTTGTAAGGTTTTGAAAACAGCATCATATAGAAAAGGCATCACATGCCCTACTTGCAAACAGGCAATATTTTTAAGTTGGGCAACTGGTATTGAGGGTGAACTTGACAATCATGGATGTTATTTTCATGCTTACGAGCCTTTCAATATCCGAAAAATCAATCAAGAATTTCAAGATGCTTTTGATGATGCACCATCTAGACACCCTTTTACCATCAGAAATAAGATGAGAGGGTGATAGTGTGCAGAAAATGATAGTATGGGCGCTGTTTGATAGTGGGAATGGCTCATACACTAAAGCTATCAACACGCTTAATAGTTCGGGGGGGCGAAGATTGAAGTATATCCGATAGGAATAGACATCGAAAATAAGAACAATCATTTTATTCCCCTCAATCTTGCTGATTACTCAAGGTTATTTGGAGATAATAAGCTGTTTGATACGCTTGACAAGCTACCAAAGCCAGATTTGATTATTGCTAGCCCGCCTTGTGAAAGTTGGTCGAATGCTAGTGCAATGGCAAATGGTAACGCTTGTTGGAAACAGGAAGATTTATCAGATAGCTTATTTGAGCCTCAAATACCACCTAGCATGTTTACCATTAGGGCGAACAAAGACTATGAGGATGCATATAACAATTATCGGTATGATAGACAATTTATGAAACGTGTGAATGGAGAGCTATGTGCCTTTAACACCATTGAAATTATCAAGCGTTATCAACCTAAATATTGGATAATTGAAAATCCAGCCACAGGGCGATTGTGGAAATATATTGAGGAAATCATAGGATTTCATTTACCCCACAAAAACCCAACACGTTACAACAATTATGATTACCCATTGCAAAAGCCAACCAAGTTTGCAAGCAACCTTTTTCTAAATCTCAATAATGAGATAAATCCAGCAGAGGTTGAGTGGGGTAAATTCTCAAAATCATACAATGAGAGGTCGAACATACCTCAAAAACTACTTTTAGAGATATTTCAGACCGTACTAAACCAATTTGAAAAGGAAAAACAACCATGACATTACTTGAATTAACATTTTTGACCATCGCCCTATTATCTGTTACTTGGATGGCAGTAATTTGGGTTTGGGCTTTGCGACTTGTACGCAAATACAGGGAGCAGGTGGAATACTACCAGCATCCAAATGTACAATGCCAGATTGCACACCATGTACTCAAGCATGACTGGTACAGTAAAGGTAGCGAGGTGTTTAGATGAAACTATTTGACGGTGCAAAACTAAAGCAGATGCGGCTAGATGCCAAACTAACACAGTATGACCTAGCCCCTCTGACCAATATCACACAGACCAGGATAAGTGATATTGAAAGAAATGTGAGGCAGCCATTGCCAAAAGAAGTTGATGCCTTTATGGCAGTATTTGGCAAAACTAAGGCAGATTTTTTATCTGATGAAAGAGAGATAGTCGTTATCTCTGGCACATTCACAAAGACTAAAAAGGATGGAAAGCCACCACATCTCCCTGAATTTCTAGCGGAAACAAGACCCGCTGGCGACCGTGGGGCTACTGGAGCGCTTATTGATACAAAATCAGAACAGCTAGAGCTATTCTCTGGTACAGATGTCCAGCTTGGTAGCGATTTGGCAGGATTTGTACTGATTAGGGCTGATACATACAATGAACTTGTTGAAAGCCAAGCAAAATTGCGACAGTTGCAGTCACTTTTGAAATAGTGGGGTGTTGTATGAAATGTGAATTATATAATGACCACTTTGAAAATGCCAAACGGTATCAAATACCAAGGGCACAGCTGATTATAGCTGATATTCCTTATAATCTGGGCAACAACGCTTACGCCTCTGACCCTAGATGGTATAAAGACGGCGATAATAAGAAAGGTGAGAGCAAGTTAGCTGGAAAATCCTTCTTTGATACGGATAATGATTTCAAAATTAACAACTTTTTTGACTTTTGTAGTCGTCTGTTAAGGAAAGAGCCGAAAGAAAAAGGCAAAGCTCCAGCGATGATTGTATTTCATGCCTGGCAACAACGGGATATAGTAATCGAGTGTGGGAAAAAGCACGGTTTCAACAATGCCTATCCACTCTATTTCACGAAGAAATCAAGCCCTCAAGTATTGAAAGCCAATATGAAGATTGTTGGTGCAGTTGAGGAGGCAACGGTTTTGTATCGTGACAAGTTACCAAAATTCAATAATGGTGGGGCTATGATACTAAACCATGCCCCATGGGAAAAAGATAGCTCCTATCCGACTATCCACCCGACCCAAAAACCAGTACCAGTTTTGAAACGACTGATTGAAATTTTTACAGATGAGGGGGATGTTGTTATTGACCCCGTAGCAGGTAGTGGCTCAACACTAAGGGCGGCTATTGAAATGAATAGAAATGCCTACGGCTTTGAAATTAAGAAAGATTTTTACAAAAAAGCTAAGGAACAAATGCTTTCTACCTATCAACCCAGTTTATTTTAATATTGGAGGAAAAATATGCAGAAAAAACTAATCGGGTTAGACTTATCACATATTGCAGATGGAGGATTGCAAGAGAAGTTAGACCATGAACTTGAAAAAGTCTTTGATAACATCCTCGACCTCAACACAGAGGCTAAAGCCAAGCGGAAAGTCACAATCACACTAACTATGTCCGCCAACGAGGAGAGGACAGTAGTAGATACCGTGATGGATGTTAAATCCAAACTAGCACCACAAAATGGCGTTGCTACGACAATCCTTGTTGGACGTGACTATGATACAGGGCGGGTACATGCTAACGAACTAAAAAGCAGTGTACCAGGTCAAATGTATTTTGATGATGATGCACAGTTGCGAACTGATACAGGTCAGCCAGTAGAAGAAGTGGAGCAACAAAGTGCACCAGCCACACCAGATATTATTGATTTCAAAAAGAAAGTAGGAGGACAATAACATGACTGAAAACATTAAGGCAGCATTGGAGTATGCAGTAGAATTAAACCAACACGGGTTGGAAATCGTAACAGCAGGCGATGGCACAGAGTATTATGATGCTAACAAGACACGTATGGTAGAACTTGACCCTAAACGTTATCCAAGAACTCTTGAATTATCAACATTGACAAGTCTTGTTGATTATCTAAAAACTGACCTTAACAAATTGAAAGACCAACGCTTGATTGTGGCAGTTGAGAAAAATGATGAAGTTTGTGTTTGGTCTGAAAATGATGAGTTAGAGCACCGCACATTACTTGTTGCTGTTAAAGCACGCATCCCAGAGCTATCTTTTGGGCGTTTCCTATCATCAGAGCAATTTAATATCATGTTGCAGTCAAACTTTATTGATGATAATGACCGTAGTGCGCTACTAGAATTTGCAAGTGCTTTGAGAATTGAAAATGGTGCAGAAATAGAGGACAATGGTGTATCTCAAGTTGCAACTGTTAAAACTGGAGTGGCTAGTCTTGCTAAGGGCAAAGCGCCTAATCCAGTTCTCTTACGCCCATATCGCACCTTTGGAGAGGTTGAACAACCAGCAAGCCTGTTTGTTTTTAGAATTGACAAGCAAGCCCAGATGGCATTATTTGAGGCAGATGGCAAGCGTTGGGTAGCTGATGCAGTAGGAAACATTGCAGCCTATCTGAAAGAGCAACTAGCAGACCAAGAACACATCACAGTATTAGCTTAAAATTTGGAGGAAACAAACAATGACTAAAGAAACTAAAAACACAGTATCAGCTGAAACCATCGTAGAGAACTTGAAAGAGTTTGCTATGGAGTTACATCAACAGGCTAAGGATGGTATGATTGATAGCGTGTTTGAAAAAGATGAGGATGCCTTTGTACTAGCGAAAATCGCCCATGATATTTCCCATGGTTTAATTGATATTTTACAAGGGAAATCAGCAGATGAGGCGCTTGAAAATGTCTTTAGTGATGATGAAGATGATATACCAGTTGTTGGCTCAATCGCTGTAAATCTAAAAACTGGGCATGTCAAAGGTATCGAGGACATCAAAAATCCAAAACTAAAAGAACAGATTACAAAAGCAATTAGCAAGATAGCTGATAAGTTAGGTGGTAAGTAATGGGATGTGTATTACTTATATTTGCATTTTGGATTTTATCGAAAAATGCAGAATTAGGAGTAGCAGCATTATACATTTTGTGTGTTGCGGCATGGATAAAGGATGGCACAGATGAGAGGTAGTTTATGAAAGAGGCCATAAAATTCTTAATGGTAATGCTAGTTTTGACTTTTGCAATAAGCATGAGTGCTATCTATAAGTTACAAAAACAAGTTGATGAACTGGAGGCACGAAAACCGATTATCATCTATGATGTGGATAGTGCGGATGACTCCATTGTTGGTACTGTTACTGAAAAAGCAATCGTTGATGGGCATTATACAGTAACCATTGGTGCTTATGGCAAGTTTCTTGTCACTAAAGAACAATTTGACAGTATCAAAATTGGGGATGATGCACCAGACTATTTGAGACAGAGAGGTAGATAGATGGCATTTCTTAAAAAAATAACCAATAAGCATTTTTTCAAAAAAATCATTGCACAACATCAAGGAATCCTTGAGCCTGGATTTGGCGTTATGCGAATCCATAGTGGAGAGATTATTGTGTTTCAAGCCAATAGTTATACTAAAGACAGCAGAATAATATTCGGTGGAAAATCTGACAAAATCAACATCGATGGAGTAATACTTAATTTGGAGGAGGTAAGGTATGAATAAACGCCAAAAGAAAAAACGCCTTAAGCGTGAGAAAAAACAACTAATCAATGCTATTGATTTCTTGGAAAATAGTTTTACAAAGGCAGCCCAACAGATGCGGTTGGAATACGATAAAATGCCTTCTAGCAATGACAAAATTTATCATGATTTCTTTATCGCAGGGTTTGAGCTTTGTGTCGAGCAACTAGCCAATGTCAAAGACCTTGTAAGTAAATTCGATGAAGTTTGAATTTGTTTTACCAAGGAACACACGGCATAAAGCTCAAAACATGGTTATCAATAGCAATGACAGGTTTCATCCTCAAATAAAGGGTAAGATGACTAAACGCATCAGAGCTTTTGCCAACTATCAGACTTTTGCAACCAAGGATAAAAAGAGAGCTGCTTTTAATCCCTCAAATCCTTGTGAGGTTACAGTTACAATTTACAGCCCTACCAAATCTAAATTAGACCCACCTAATTTATACCCTACTGTCAAAGCTATTATTGATGGCATGACCGATGCGGGTATTTGGACAGATGATAATCACAAGGTTATTAAAAAGCTGTCATTTGTTTATGGTGGTTTGAGTAAAGAAAAAGGACACTATCGGTTGGTATTTGATATAGAGGAGGAAAAACATGAATTACAAAGTAATCGTAAATAGCACAGAGATTGAGTATGGGGCATTGATTGAAAAATCAAATTTTACAGAAACTGAGTGGGCGGCAATCTATGCAGAGATTGTAAAACAAAATCAGCCAGAAGTTTTTGAGAAGAAGAAAAACGATGTTGACTATATCAATGCTTTTGGCGCTCTAATTGCGCTTGAAGAACGTTATGAGGCTTTGTTGGAGTTGCTACCACAAGAAGAATTTTCATACGCTGGAACTCATCCGAAATGGGTAGCCGATGCGGTGGAAGAAAACACTTTGAGTAAAGAAACAACAATGTGGGATGTTTCGGCTATACTTGAAAATTGTGATACTTTGGATGAGCTAAAAGAGGAATTAACAAGTTATTTTAAACTTGATGAGTTGTAATTATGACTAAAAAGAAAATAGAGCGCTTATCAGTCATACACCGCAGGGAAATCACATGGCTCAAGTGGTATTTTTTGAGGGATAAGAAAAATCCTAAAAAGACCGTACTAGAGCAGATGATACATGATAGTTTCGTTAAGAATGACACAGACCAGGCAACATTTTTGGTCAATCTAAAGTTGGTGACATCTGAACATGTGGAAAATTCAGAAGAAAAGCTGATTGAGACTATAAAAGAGGTCTATGTTTATGAAAATATCAATGTCATTGGAGCGTGCCAAAAGATTTTATTCCTAAGTCCCAGCCCAGCCTATACCCACCTCAATAAATGGTTTGATGCCTATTTCTACGCCACTTATAAATACCTCCCTTTGGAAAGATAACAGTAAAAATTCCCTAGCCTATGTATCTATAATCAAGGTACATAGGCTTTTTTGCTAGGATAGGAGGAGAAACATGGGGACATTAAAACCACATCACAGGAAAAACACATTGAGCCAGTACAACCTATTAGATTATGATGCCACGCGCACAGCTGGCAAGTATAATATCCCTACTCTTGAGCCAGTAGACCATGTGCCAACCAAACTACAAGGGTTTAACTATGTTTTGAACAAGCCTAACTATTCGGCGGGTGTCCACTTCTTTTTGGATGATTACCAGTTTGAACGGGTTTGGAAACGCCCAGATTTTTATATTGATAAACTAGCTGACTTTGATTGTGTGCTTACACCAGATTTTAGCCTTTATACAGATATGCCACTTGCAATGCAGGTATGGAATGTGTATCGGTCAAGATTGATTGGTCAGATGATGCAGAACTGGGGCTATACGGTTATCCCTACGGTGTCTTGGTCACTCAAAGAAAGCTATGAGTTTTGTTTTGATGGCATACCTACAAAAAGCATTGTTGCAGTTAGTACAATTGGTATTAAAAAAAGCAAAGACCGCATAAAGGTATGGCAAGATGGCATGGATGCTATGATTGATAAATTGAAACCAAAGAAAATTTTGGTTTATGGCGGTCACATTGATTATGACTATAAAGGTATCGAGGTCTATTATTTTGCTAACGATACAACAGAAAGGATGGACAAATGGGAGGCAGAGGGGCAAGCTCTGGAATGAGCGAAAAGCAAAAGAAATATGGTACAGAGTATAGCACGGTGCATCAATCGGGTAATATAAAATACGTTACCCAAAATGCAGGTGGGTCGCAGAAAACCCCCATGGAAACCATGACCAAGGGGCGTGTGTATGTGCTTATTGACAAAAACAAGAATGCCCCTAAAAGTATTGTTTATTTTGATAAGGACAATAAGCGGAGCAAGCAGGTTGACCTAGACCATGAGCATCAGAAAATGAGACCTCACACGCATCACGGGTACAACCATGCTGAATATGAAATCAGCAAAAAAGGAGCAAGCAAACTTACCACGAAAGAGGTAAAGCTAGTTGAAAAAGTACATACAGAGTGGTATAATTATCTTAAGAAACGTAGGGAGTAGTATATAGGGATTACGCCTTGATGGAGGAGATTCCGGTTCGAATCCGGGCTACTACGTTACTTCCTAGCCCCTTAATTGGGGCTTTTTTGTTTTCTCTAGCAAAGAATATGGTAAAACATCCCCTTTTTGTGAATATACAATGAAATCATGAGTAGTTGCTACTTGTGATTTTTTTGTTGGAAAGGAGAGAGAATGAATGACAAGCAAATTCGCTTTGCGGATGAGTTTATCAAACTCGGAAACGCCACACAGGCAGCCTTAAATGCAGGGTATTCAGAAAAGACATCTTACAGTCAAGGACAGCGATTGTTGAAAAATGTTGAAGTAAAAGAGTACATCAACAAACAGATGCAAGAGTTACATAAGAGTAATATCATGCAGGCAGAAGAAGCCCTATCCATCCTATCTGACATTGCTAGAGGTAAACGAGATGAGGAGGTGTTGATACTTAACCCAACAACAGGGAAAGTTGAGAGGCACACCAAGAAAGCTGATAATGCAACAGTTATTAAAGCCATTACTGAAATTCTGAAACGCTATCCAACGGCTAAACAGTCTGAAAAACTAGAGCTTGAGATTGAGAAATTAAAATCACAATTGACAGAGGCACAGATTGAAGATGATACCATCACAATTATTGATAGTTGGGAGGTAGAGGATGAAAGTAATTGATATTCAGAAGAATGTAAATCCACACTTTAAGAGCGTTTGGTTGTCTAAGAAACCTTATAACATCCTCAAAGGTGGGCGTAACTCATTCAAATCATCAGTTATTACCCTAAAGCTAATTATCATGATGATTTGGTACATCGTTAGGGGAGAAACAGCAAACATTGTTATTATCCGTAAGGTTGCAAATACAATCCGTGATAGTGTCTATAATCAAATTCAATGGGGGCTAGGTCTATTTGGTCTTACCAGTCGCTTTAAGATGACAGTAAGCCCATTTAAGATAACTCATAAAAAAACAGGCTCAACCTTTTATTTTTACGGTCTGGATGATTATCAAAAGTTGAAATCAAACAACATTGGTAATATCATTGCTGTTTGGTATGAGGAGGCTGCCGAGTTTTCAAGTGCAGAGGAATTTGACCAAACCAACATTACTTTTATGCGGCAGAAACACCCTCTTGCCCCCTTTGTACAGATTTTTTGGTCTTATAATCCACCTATCAATCCATATAGTTGGATAAATGAGTGGTATGAAAGAATGAACACAATGGATAATTACTTGTGTCATTCTAGTACATATCTAGATGATGAGTTAGGTTTTGTAAATGAGCAAATGCTGGCTGATATAGAGCGTATAAAAGAAAATGACTACGACTATTACAGGTATGTCTATTTAGGCGAGCCAGTAGGGCTTGGTAATAATATCTATAACATGAGCACATTTCACCCATTAGATGCCTTGCCTAGTGATGATAGGCTGATTGGTATTTCCTTTGCGCTAGATGGTGGACATCAGCAATCAGCCACCGCTTGTTGTGCTTTTGGTATCACAGCTAAAGGCAAGGTAATCTTACTTGATACTTGGTATTACAGTCCAGCAGGGCAAGCAGTAAAGAAAGCACCTTCCCAATTATCACAGGACATTTACTATTTCACAACAAAGGTAGTTAGTAAGTATAAAGTCCCTATCTTGCAGTACACCATAGATAGTGCAGAGGGTGCTTTGAGAAACCAGATGTATCTTGATTTTGCTATTAGGTGGCATCCAGTAGCTAAATTAAAGAAAGTGACAATGATTGACACATTTCAGTCCCTCTTAGCACAAGGTCGGTTTTACTACCTGGACACAGACAACAATAAGGTATTTATCGAAGAACACAAGATGTATAGATGGGATGAAAAGACAATCCAATCTGATAACCCAAATGTCATTAAAGACGATGACCACACATGCGACGTTGCACAGTATTTTGTATTAGACAATGCAAAGATACTTGGTT
The DNA here is from genome assembly GCF_019754195.1 of Streptococcus sp. 2018037. NCBI lineage: Bacteria > Bacillati > Bacillota > Bacilli > Lactobacillales > Streptococcaceae > Streptococcus > Streptococcus sp. 2018037. The sequence goes on along the minus strand of NZ_JAIJZQ010000005.1, from coordinate 32,802 downwards.
TGCGTGTTGGTAATTCATAAGGAGGGCAAACATGAGCCTAATTCAAAAAGTAAAGGACTTTTTCAACCGTGGGAGGTATAACATGACGACATCACATTTAAGTAGCATCCTAGACCATCCAAAGGTAGCTGTTACACAAGCAGAATTTAGCAGAATACAACACAATCTATCTTACTATCAGTCTAAGTTTGATGATATTGAGTACATCAACACAGATGGCGATAGAAAGCGTAGAAAGATGCAACATTTGCCTATTGCACGTACAGCAGCTAAAAAGATTGCCAGCCTTGTTTACAACGAACAAGCAGAGATTTCAGCAGAGGATGAAACACTTAATGATTTCTTGAGTGATATGCTAGGTAATGACCGCTTTAATAAGAATTTTGAACGTTATTTAGAGAGTGCATTGGCACTTGGTGGACTTGCTATGCGCCCTTATGTTGATGGCGATAAAATCCGTGTGGCATTTATTCAAGCACCAGTTTTTTTGCCATTACAAAGCAATACGCAGGATGTATCGAGTGCTGCTATCTTAACCAAGACTATCAAAACCGAGAACAGAAAGAATGTGTATTATACCCTTGTTGAGTTCCATGAGTGGGTAACACCAGATGGAAAAGAAGTAGGTAGCACAAAAGATAAGAGCCTATACCGTATCACCAACGAGCTATATAAATCAACATCAGACGGCACATTAGGGGAGCGTGTGAATTTGAGTGAGTTATACCCAGATTTGCAACCAGTAACACCAATACAAGGGTTGTCACGCCCATTGTTTACCTACTTGAAGACCCCAGGGATGAACAATAAAGACATCAATAGCCCATTGGGGCTATCCATTTTTGATAACGCCAAAACAACCATTGATTTCATCAATCGTACCTATGATGAATTTATGTGGGAGATTAAGATGGGGCAAAGGCGCGTGATTGTGCCAGAGCAAATGACACAATTAAAGGTGCAGGATAACCATGGAGAAATTACATTCAAGCGCCGCTTTGAAGTGGAGCAAAATGTGTATATGCAAGTTGGAGCAGGTAATATGGATAGCGGGGGGATTGTTGACCTTACAACACCTATCCGCTCAAGTGATTACATTTCAGCTATTTCAGAGGGGCTTAAACTGTTTGAAATGCAGATAGGTGTATCTAGTGGCATGTTTACCTTTGATGGTCAAGGAGTTAAGACGGCAACAGAGATTGTAAGTGAAAACTCTGATACATACCAAATGCGTAATAGCATTGTTGCATTGGTGGAGCAATCCATCAAAGAGCTTTGTGTGTCCATGTGTGAACTTGGCAAGGCTGTTGGTTTGTATAGTGGTAAGATACCAGAACTTGATGATATTTCTGTAAATCTTGATGACGGGGTATTTACTGACCGTCATGCAGAACTTGATTACTGGATGAAAATGGTAGCTGCTGGATTTGCCACACAGAAACGAGGTATTGCGAAAACCCTAGGCATCACAGAAGATGAGGCAGCCAAAGAACTTGCTGAAATCAATGGAGAATTACCACCAGAGAGCGATGCAGAGCTTGCTTTATACAGTAAAGGTCAACAAAACACAGTAGGAAACAGTAAAGATACAGTAGAGGGAGAAGATGATGGCGAAGTATAAGAAAAAACCAGTTGTAATCGAGGCTATTAGATTTACAGGCTCAAATTATGAAGAAATTAGAGAATTTATTGGAAAAAATACTTTATGCTCTGATTTAAGTATCATAATACCAACACTTGAGGGAGATATGGTAGCCCAAAAGGGTGATTATATTATTAAAGGAGTGCATGGTGAGTTTTACCCATGCAAACCAGATATTTTTAATGAAACCTATGAGGTAGTTAGCGAGGCTTAATCATGAGCGATACAAAGAAATGCCCAACTATCAATGACCAGCAACTATCATTACAGATGCAAGCCGTGAGTGATATTTATGCCCAGATGCAAATAGAGTTGTTTGATAGTATGATTGAACGACTGATAAGGCGTGGCAGTGCAGACCTAGCAGAAAATCCCTATATTTGGCAACTGGAAAAGCTAAATGATATGTATATGCTAAATGAGGACAATCTAAAAATCATTGTCAAGCGTACAGGCATTGCAGAGGAGCTTTTACGGGAGGTTATAGCTAATGAGGGGCTAAAGGTTTATAAGGATACCAAAGAACAGCTAGAGGAGGATATGGGCAAGTTTCCAGATGGCAAAATCAGAAACGGTGTAACAGATGCCCTAGAAGCTTACACACAACAAGCTATAAATGACCTCAATCTTATCAATTCAACCCTACCAGCAAGCATACAGGCTGTTTTTAAGTCGGTAGTAGAGCAGACAGTAGCACAAGTGGTGGCTGGTACAAAGACTGGTGATAGAGCCTTAAATGATACAATCATGGCATGGCAGAAAAAGGGATTTACTGGTTTCAAGGATAGTGCTGGCAGGGAGTGGAGAGCGGATAGCTATGCTAGGGCAATCATTAAAACAACAACATACAGGGTCTATAATGACATGCGTACTAGACCAGCAGAAGAACTAGGCATAGATACTTTCTATTATTCAATAAAAGCAAGTGCTAGAGCTGCTTGCGCCCCATTACAGGGTAAGATTGTCACAAAAGGGATGGGTAGAGTAGAAAATGGCATAACAATTTACTCTTTGCTAGATTATGGCTTTGGTACTGCTGGTGGTTGTCTAGGTGTCCATTGTGGACATTATCTGACACCGTTTATTGTTGGAGTAAATACTATTCCAGACTTACCAGAACATCTTAAAGACCTAACACCAGAACAAGCAGAAGAAAATGCACGTATCGAGGCTAAACAAAGAGCATTAGAGCGTACCATTAAGAACCATAAAGAAAGGTTACATTACGCCCACACAATGGGGGATGATGAGCTGATACAAGCTGAAAGGCTTAAAGTTAGAGCTTATCAAGGTAAAATCAGAGTTCTTATTGATAACCATGACTTTTTAAGCCGTGATTACACTAGAGAGCGTATATACGTTTAGTTATCAAAAGGGTTACTTTTAGTAGCCCTTTTTTTGTGGCTAAAACCGTAAAAAATCCCATTTCATCCAAAGTAAACTGAAATAGTAAATAATATTTTGCTTTTTGGTGGGAGTTGTCCACCTAAAAAAGAACTAAGGAGGTACAAATGGCATTTACAACAGAGGAACTACTCAAACTTGGATTGACAGAGGAGCAGGCTAAAGATGTATTTGCTTTGCATGGCAAAGACTTAAATGCTAATAAATCAGCCTTGGAAACTATCACACAAGAGCGAGATAGCCTTAAATCACAATTGCAGAACACAGAGGCACAGATAGAAAAGTTGAAAGCTGATGCAAGCATGAGTGCTGAACAACAAAAGGAAATCAAGACCTTGCAAGCAGAATACGACAAATTCAAAACCGATGCAGCTGCTGAACTTGCACAAACCAAAAAGGTCAGCGCTATCAATCTTGCATTGAAAGATACCACCGCACACAATCCATCAACCTTGATGAAGTTCATTGATGTTGATGCCATCGAACTTGACGAAAATGGCAACCCCAAACTAGATGAAATTCTCAACGGTCTAAAGGAAAGTGACCCCTATCTTTTCAAAGCAGATGATGGCAAACCTAACCCAAACATCGTTGCTACTGGAAATCCAGCAGCGACTGACCCAGCACCAGATGCCTTTGCACAGGCTCTAGGGCTAACAGAATAAAAGGAGGAAGTTATGTCAATTAACTACATTACTAAACATGAGGGAGCGTTTGAAAAACGACTAATGCAGGGCTCTTTAACGGCAATCCTTGAAACCCCTAAAGTCAACTGGCTTGGCGCACGTTCTTTTGAACTCCCAACCATTTCAGTAACAGGCTATAAAGCCCATACACGTTCTAAAGGTTACAACGCTGGAACAGTATCAAATGACAAGAATGTTTACACTCTTGGTTTTGACCGTGATGTTGAGTTCTTTGTTGATTCAGCAGATGTTGATGAAACAAATCAAGAGCTTTCAGCGGCTAATATCTCAAACACTTTCATTTCAGAACATGCAACACCAGAAGTTGATGCGTACCGTTTTTCTAAGATTGCAACAGCAGCAATCAATGGTAGCCATTTCAAGCAAGAGGATAGCATTACCCCAGAAAGTGTTTATAGCATTTTGAAAGCTGCTATCTTGCCAATGCGTAAATTTGGTGCATCTAACCTTGTAATGTATGTTTCTAGTGAGGTAATGGATGCCCTAGAGCGTTCTAAAGATTTTACACGTTCAATTGCTACTACATCACCGCAAGGGATTGATACCCGTGTTACATCACTAGACGGAGTGCAACTTATCGAGGTTTGGGATGATGCACGTTTCAAAACTCAATTTGATTTCACAACAGGGTTTGTTAAAGCTGGTGGAGGCAAAGACATCAATTTCTTGATTGTCGCTAAGACAGCTATTGTTGCCAAAGCTAAATTTAACTCTATCTATCTCTTTGCACCGGGTCAACATACAGAGGGTGATGGATACTTGTACCAAAACCGTTTGTATCATGATTTGTTTGTCCTGAAATCACAAGAAGATGGGGTTTACGTTTCACATAAATCAGCGTAGGAGGTAACGGATGAAAAAGTACATCAAAGAAAACCAAGTCTATACTGTCCAAGAGGGTAGCGAACTTGAGGTACAGCTTATTGCGGATGGTTTTGAGGAACTGGTAGAAGATACAAAATCAGATTTGAGCAAACTAAAAATCAAAGAACTTGTTGAGATTGCACAGGCGCACGGTCTAGAAGTACCAAACAATGCCAAAAAGCCAGAAGTCCTTGAATTGCTTGAGAGTAACGGAGTAACTATTGATGAATAAATACAAAGCTACCAAAAACCTCACTCTAAAAACACCGGGTATCCATGTGGCAGAGGGAGAAGTTGTTGAACTTGAACCAGCTTATGCTGAACAAGTCAATAAAGACCTCAAGCTAACATTCCCTGATGTTGATGCCGTTTTAGAGTTGGTGGAGGAAACAAAACCAGCCTCACGCAATAAAAAAGCTAATACTAAAGCATCAGAAGATGCTGCTGAATAGATAAGGGGTGGCAACACCCTTTATTTTCAAAGGGAGGTGGCACATGCCTTATTTAACTAAAGATGAGTTTGTTAAAGATTTAGGCTTTGATGATGTGACTGACTTTGACAAGCTGGCTAAAAGAGCAGAAATTGCTATCAATCTCTATACTCAAGGTATTTACCAAAAGTACATTGACTTTGATAAAGAGATTGAGTATCGCAAATCTGCTGTCAAGATGGCTATGGCATTTCAGATTGCTTATCTGGATAGTTCTGGCATCATGACAGCCGATGAAAAACAAGCTATGACAAGTGTTTCTATTGGTCGCACAAAAATTGATTATGGTGGTCAACATCGTATTTCAGCAGGTCAGCAATTTAACCTCTGCTTGGATGCTGAAAACGCCCTAAAACAAGCTGGCTTTAGCCTAGTTGTAGGAGTTGATTATGATAGATAAACGCTTATTACAAGACGTTGTTAAAGTCCGTAAGGTTGAGGGCAAAAATGATTTTGGAGATGTAACATATTCTGACCCATTGGATATTAAGCCAGTAAGGTTTGATAGGTCGGTGGCAATTATAGGTACTAACAACTCTAAAACCAGACAGAAAGTAGGCGTTGTTTACATTTACCCTAAGTTTGCAAATGTGACAGTTGATGATAGTTGGCTGGGTGCGATTGTAAATGATGGGGAGCGTGATTACCTTGTAACAGGTTATCAACCTAATTACCTTAATGGTAAAGTCTTTAGTTATGAGATAGAGGTTATCTGATGGCTGATGTCAAAGTAACAGTAAACCTTGATGGTGTAGAGAGAAAAGTGTCGCCTCAAGCTATGCAACGTGGCAAGATTGCCGCAGGTAGCGAGGCTTTGCTTATTATGGATAGCTCAGTGCCTCTTAGGGCAGGTGGAGGGGCTTTAAGAGCCTCTGGGCGTGTAGAGCCTAACGGAGATGCGAGCTATAACACGGTCTATGCTAGAGCACAATTTCATGGCACTAATGGGATTGTTGTATTTAGAAAGTACACCACGCCAGGTACTGGTAGCCGATGGGATAAGCCATTAAAAGCAAACATAGAAAGACTGAAAAAGGCAGCTATTAAAGGAATGGGTATAAGGTAATGCAAAACAACCAAAACTTTCAAATTGTGCTATTGGCACACATTAACAACATCAAGGATATACCACTAAAGGCAAGGCTAGATTATTTTGAAGATGATAAAGATGATTTAGTTATCAATGCTTTAAGTGGTGGAGTTGTTGATAAAGAGTACATGGATGGTACTAGAGAGGTATCACTACCATTTGAAATTGCTGTAAAGAGTAAATCAAACGCAGTAGCAATTGATACTATCTGGCTTATCAACGGTGACCTATCATCATTTGATATTGACTTACCCAGTACAGACAACTCTTATACTTTCTTATCGTTGAAAGTAGATAAACCCGGTATCAACGGTAAGGATGAACAAGGTTACTTTGTTTATTCCATGCAAGTAACCGCCAAACTAGAAATCACAGGAGGATGACACAATGGTACGAAATAAAAACGCCAAGCGCAAACATGAGATTGCGCCATTTGACCCCCAAAATCCAACTAAAGTACCAGACGAGAGTGCTTGGAAACGACTAGCCAAGTACATTGAAACTATCGATGATGAAACAGATGAAGAAACGGATGATACTGGTTACTATGACGGTGATGGGACTCCAGAAGAAACCGTCATTAGTGTCTCTGGCGCATATTCTGTTTCTGGGTCATACGACCCAGATGATGCCGCTCAAGCTATGATTGCAGCGATGAAGTACGAAACTGGTGATGCACGTCGTGTATGGCATCGTGTGACAGAGTCAAATGAGAAAAAAACTTATACCCAAGTCGCAAATGTTTCTGAAATCAAAGCTGGTTCTGGAGATGCAACAAGCTACGAAGAGTTTGGTTGCACACTTAAGTGGATTAAGAAACCAATTATTGCAGGTGTGGGTGGATAAGAATTTTTGGAGGAAATAGAAATGGCAAATACTTTTAATCTGTTAGGAAATGATGAAAGTATCATTTTCAACATCGGTGAGCTTTCTTTGAAGTTCGTTCCAACCGACGCAAAATCACAAGAAGTGTCTGAAAAAGCTATCGAGTTGCAGACTAAAGCTGACAACATAAAAGAGGGCGATGAGTGGGAAAATCGTAAGAACATCAAAGAGTTGCTGGATGAATACTTTAGCACAATGTTTGATGCGGATGCCCCAGCCAAAATCTACCAAGAAGCAAGTGAAAACACTTGGGCTTATCTCAAGGTATTCTTGCAGATTTCAGAGGCTATCATGGAAACTAAGAAAAAACAAGAAAACGATGAAACATTTAAGAAGTATCTTGCTGAATAATGTTTGATATTTCCAAAAAAATGGATGACAAGCTGGTACTCAACAACATAGAGTATCAGCTTTTATTATCGTTTGATAGGGTCTTATGGGTCTTTGATATGTGGGGAAATAAAGAAATACCACCACAATTAAAACCTAAGTTAGCGCTGGCAAAACTAACTGATGATGTGACTTTTAAAGATATGGATACAGAAGAGGCTTTAGCAATTTATGCAGAAATATTTGAAAAGCACATACAAGTCACTAGAGCTATTGATGAGGTTGATAGATATGACATTGAGGGAAATGTGATGCCTAAAAAACCAAAAGATGACCTAGAAAGCGATGATAAACCCTTGTTTAGCATCAAATATGATGGCGAGTACATTTTTTCATCGTTTATGCAAGCCTATAATATTGATTTGATTGAGGAACAAGGTAAGCTGCATTGGAAAAAATTCAATGCTTTACTATCTGGATTGCCAGATGGCACAAAGTTTGTTGAAGTGATGAAAATTAGGGCTTGGAAACCCTCAAAAGGGGATAGCACTAAGGAAAAACAAAGGATGCGTGAACTGCAAGAAGAATACGCATTACCCGATATTTAACAGGGAAAGGAGGTAACACATGGCAGATGGAAAAGTAACCATTTCGGTTGACCTAGACGGTAAACAAGCACAGGGAGGCATTGAAAAGTTAAAAGGTGCATTAGGTGGGCTTGGCTCAACATTCAAATCAATGTTGGGTGCAAATCTAGTTAGCGGTGCTTTAATGGGTGGATTTACAGCCCTTGGCGGAGCTGTCAAAAGTGTTTTCTCATCAGCTATTGATGAGGGAGCGAAACTGCAACAGTCTCTTGGAGGTATCGATACTCTTTTCAAGAACTCAGCAGATACCGTAAAGAACTATGCAAGCAATGCCTATAAGACAGCAGGGCTTTCAGCAAATGAGTACATGGAAAACGTAACCTCGTTCTCTGCTAGTTTGATTTCTTCTTTAGGCGGAGATACGGCGGCAGCTGCTGAATTGGCAAACAGAGCCATGACAGACATGTCCGATAACGCAAACAAGATGGGTACTGATATGCAGGCTATTACTGGCACATATCAATCTTTGGCTCGTGGTAACTACGCTATGCTAGACAACTTAAAACTAGGGTATGGTGGTACTAAGGCAGAAATGGAAAGGCTTATTAAGGATGCCTCCTCTTATAAAGATATACAAGATGAGCTTGGTATATCGGTTGAAGAAGGCAATATGTCTTTCGCCAACATGGTAAAGGCTATCTCTGTTGTCCAGAAAAAACTTGATATTACAGGTACAACAATGAAAGAAGCCTCCACAACATTTTCTGGCTCTTTGTCAATGATGAAAGGGGCTTTTAACGATTTCCTCGGAAACTTGACAACAGGCGGTGATATTACTAAGCCATTGCAGGCATTGGCAGAAAGTGCCTCAACGTTTTTCTTTGGGAACTTTATCCCAATGATTGCTAATGTTTTTAAAGGTCTCCCAACGGCTCTGTCTACCTTTATAGCCAGCGCTAAGCCTGCTCTTGTTAACGGTTTAAAAGGTCTATTACAAGAAGATGCTTTAAATAGCGTTACAAAGGTCATTGACCTAATCACTTTTTCGATTAGTGACATGGTGATGGCTTTTCAAGGCTTTTACCAAGGTTTTGAGAAAACGGGGGCTATCAAGGCGGTATCAAGCGCCTTGTCAGAGTTACTAACAGCAGGGCTAGATTTGTCAGAAAAACTATCTGGCATTATTCCGTGGGAAACCATCGGAGTAGCCGCTGGGCATGTTGTTAAGTTTATCGCTCAAATCATCCAGGCAGTAGCTAAATTCTCCCAATCCATGAGTGGCGACACTTGGCGTGGTGTTGTAACTGGTATCGGTGGTGCATTGGTAGCCTTTAAGGCTTTTAACTTCCTAAAAACTTTCAATCCATTCAGCTTTTTCAAAAAAGGAGCAGAAGAGGCGATAGATGGTGCAACAGGCGGTATCAAGAGAGCCAAAAGTACTATTTCACAGGTTTTTAGCGGCATCTCTAATGTCATTAAGACCGCAGGAAATGCCCTAAAGTCCACTTTTCAAGGTATGGGTAAGATGTTTCAGGGGTTGGGTAAAACCTTTGAGGGTGTCGGGAAAGGGATAGGAGCAGTTCTAAAAGGTTTGATGCAAGGGTTGAGAGGTCTAAACCCAGCAACTCTATTATCATTTGGCGCAGCAGTTGGTATAGCCGCAGTTGGTATCGGTGCAGGTATAGCTATCATTGCAGCAGGTTTTGCCCTACTGGCAAGTCAAGGAGAGGGTGTAGCTATCATCATTGAGGCAGTTGGAACAGCCTTTGGCACATTTGCCAGCATGGTCATAGGGGCTTTTGCAGAGGCGATTGTTACCGTTGCAGGGGTGCTACCGATTATTGCTCAGTCATTTAACATGATGACCCCAGCCATCATTGCGGTTGGGTCAGCAATTAGTATGATTATCCGAGCTTTTAGCTCACTTGCTCCCGTGATTACAGCACTAGGTACAGCGATTAGTGAGATTGTAACAGCAATCACAACAGGCGTGGCAAATATTGTTACAGCAGTTACACCGATGGTTGAAATCCTTTCAAGTGCCTTTGTACAGGTCGTAACAGTTGTATCACAATCTATTGTGGAGATTATACAGGCTCTTTCTCCATTTATCCCAGCAGTTAGTGAGATGGTGCAGGCGGTAGCGCCAGTGTTGCAAGCATTGGTTGAGGCATTCAACAATCTCATTAGTCAGATTAGCCCAATCATTGACAGCATCGCAAACCTATTCAAAACACTTGGTGAACAAATCACATCTATCTTAGATAGCGTTGGTGGGGTTGTGGAGTCATTTGGCTCTGCCATTCGTAATGTCTTGGATGGCATTGCAGGTATCTTTGACAGTATTGGCAATGCAGCTCTAAATGCAGGTAAAGGTTTCAATCAATTAGCGCAGGGGATAGAACGTATAACCAAACTTAATCTACTTGATATGGGAGCAAGTTTAGCTGCGGTTGCCGCTGGATTGGGGGCTATCGGAGCAACATCTGGCGGACTTACTAGCGCTGGTTCGTCTTTGAGTGTTATTGTTCAAGGTTTGGTGACAGTGCAATCAGTAAGTGCTATTGCTTCTGGTTCTTTAGCATCTTTAGGAAATGTTGCGGTTAGCGCAATGTCTATGCTTGTCGCAGGAGTTCAACTGGCGGTATCAGGTACAAAAAGTGGCATGACACAGATAGTAAATGCAATAAGTTTATCCGCCAATCAGATGATACAGGCTGGTAAACAAGCAGGGGACGGTACAACCAAAGGTGTTGTTACAGGTATTCGGTCTGGAATCGGTCAAGCTGGCGGTGCTATGCGTGCTATGATGATTGCAATCCGTGACACAGGTATGCAGGGCGTGAGTTCTATGCGTGTGGTAGGTAGCATGATAAGTCAAGGTTTAGCGCAGGGGATGATGTTATCTATCGGTTCTGTTACCGCTGCTGCAAATGCATTGGTAGCACAAGCGGAGCGAGCAGCAAAAGCCAAGGCGCAAATCCACTCACCATCAAGACTTTTCCGTGATGCAATTGGTCGTTTCTTGCCGATGGGTGTTGCTGTTGGTATCGAGAAAAATACTAAGTATGTTGACAAAGCTATGGATGGTATGTATGAGCATATTAACGCCTTTAATTACAAGGCAGAGGATGTGATAGGTGTTGGTAAAACGAAACTATCTAAGGTTGTACAGGTCAAATCAGACCTTGAGAGTGCTATTAAAGCTACCGTTGAGGTTGCTAAAGAAAAGAGTAATGAACTTTTGGCGAAAGCTCTAGATGTTGCAGAAAAAGCTGTAGAACGACCAGCAGAAATGAGACTTGATGACGGCACTCTGGTTGCAAAAACAGGGGATAAGTTTAGTAGTTATCAAGCTGAGCAACTACGCAGAGAGAACAGAATGAAAGGAATAATCACATGACAGCAATAATGACATTCAACGGTGTTGATTTGTCGCGCTACTTGCGAATTACAGAGATTATCCGCCCAATTGGAAACAAAAGGAGCGTAACAACTGATGACGCTCCTTCTTTAGGGGTTAATATCCAGCAAGTGAAACGTGGAGCTAAAGAACACATCATCAAATTTGACATGAAAAATAGCGATGTAATGATTTTAGAACAACTAAAGCATGAGTTAGCTGGTGTGCTTGATGTGACAGAGCCAGTAAGAATTGTTTATGGGGATGAGCCAGATAAATATTATATGGGAATACCTGTGGATGATATTACACCAGATAACCTAACACGTTGGTTTCAGCGCTCAGAATTTAAGTTACTCATACCAGATGGCGTTGCTCATAGTTCAACTTATCGTAAGTTTGATAATGCAACTGTAACAGGCGAAAAGATGGTGCTTAACTTACGAAATGATGGAAATGTGCCAGCAAATCCAATCATTACTGTTAAGCATAATGCAGAAAATGGTTATATCGGCATTGTTAATAGTACTGGTGCAATTGAGCTAGGTAATATCGAGGAGGATGATAGCCAGACTTACCAACAGTCAGAAATCTTATTTGATTATGTTTCCAATAATGGAATTATCAAGGGTTTTGCTGATGGGAAGAAAAATGTGGCTATTTTAAATGACAACTCACAATCGTTTGATACCCAACTATATATAAAAAATGAATTTGGTCGTCCGCATTTAGCTTTGGGTAATCGTGGAGCTGGTGTCGGACCTAACCATGCTGGTTCGATTAGTTGGGATATACCATTGGATAGCGCGGGTCAAACTGGGGCGCTTAATGAATATATCTGGTGGAGGCAGATATTTTGGGCTGGTGCCGTCAATCAATACGGCTTTATTAAAGTTATGGTATCTGACGAAAAAGGACAGTTTTTATATGGAGTTGAGACATATAAACGCTCTATTGGTGTAGAAAGTGAGTACAACTTTTTGGCATCAGATGGTAAGGGAGGATTTAATGTATTAAAACGTTGGACTTTTAATGCTACTCATCTTGATAGTGATAACCCGTTTAATGCCGAAAGAGGGTGGTCAGATATAAAACGAAATGATGACCAAGTGCAGGTTTTTTGGTGGGGTAGTTATCCAGTATTTACCATACCAGAAATAAAAGGTAAAAAGTCCGCTAAGATACATGTTTCAATAGGTGCAGTAGGAGGAAAACCAGCCATCCATCATGCTTATATTGATAGTATCGTTTATCGTAAAGATTTTGTACAGGGAACAAAGGATATTCCTAATCGCTATATGATAGGGTCTAATGTCGTTGTTAATTGTGAGAACGATAGTGTAACTGTCGATGGGTTGTCTAAATCTTCTGATTTAGTTGATGGGTCTAGTTGGAGACTGTCTATACCAAAAGGAGAGTCACAGTTGGAAATTTATTGCTCGAGCTGGGTAAAAAATAAACCGACTGTAAAAGTAGAATTTGAAGAAAGGTGGTTGTGATGCTATTAACAATTCATGATGCAAATCTAAGAAAAGTAGCATTTATTGATAACGATAAACAAGAAACTTTAAACTACTATGATGACACTTGGACACGCAGCCTAGAAACAGGTTCATCAACTTTTGAATTTACAGTATACAAGAAAGCTATAAAGTCTGATACAGCGATAAATAAAACATATAACTTACTGAATGAGCGTGCTTTTGTCTCATTTAGATACCTCGGCAAAAGCTATGTATTTAATGTGATGACTGTTGAGGAAAATGAGCAAACCATCAAATGCTATTGTGAAAACCTAAATCTTGAGCTTATCAATGAATATGCTAACCCATACAAGGCTACTAAAGCCATGTCTTTTGTTGAGTATTGTAATGCAATGGATTTGTTAAATTTTACCCATCTTTCCGTTGGTATCAATGAAATTTCAGACCAAAAACGCACGCTTGAATGGGATGGGCAAGATACCAAACTTGCCCGCTTACTAAGTCTTGCCAAAAAGTTTGATGCAGAGATTGATTTTGATACTTACCTAAACGCAGATAGCTCTATCAAAGCCTTTAAGGTCAATGTTTATCATGAAAACGATGCAACCCATCAAGGGGTAGGACGTGTTAGAAATGACATCCAGCTTACTTATGGGAAAAATCTCAAATCAATCAAGCGTAAGATTGATAAAACAGGTGTCTATAATGCTATCCGTCCAACAGGGAAACGAACGGTAAAAAATGGTAAAGGGGAAGAAGTAGAGGAAATTGTAACCATCGGTAGCCTTGGGGAATGGTCTGAAAATAACAAGGATGGGGTGCGTGAGTTTTACCAGCAAGGAGATATGCTCTACGCTCCATTGTCAATGCAGATGTATCCATCAACTTTTACCAGTTCTACCACAAATGACCAATGGATTAGGAAAGATATGGAGGTTGATAGTGATAGTCCATCAGTTATTAGGGCATCAGCTATTGCAAATCTTAGAAAAAACGCCTATCCTGCATTGACCTATGAAGTGGATGGTTTTATTGATGTTGAAATTGGTGATACTATCAGGATTTATGATGAGGGCTTTACTCCTATTTTGCTTGTACAAGCAAGGGTATCACATCAAAAAATCAGTTTTACCAATCCAGCAAGCAACCAAACAACCTTTGCCAACTTCAAGGCACTTGAAAACAATCTATCTGATGGGATACAGGCAGCTTTTGAGCGCTTATTTGAGGCATCTAAGCCCTACCTTATTAAGTTATCCACAGACAACGGTGTTATCTTTAAAAACCAAATTGGTCAGAGCGTTGTCGCTCCTACCCTGTACAAGGGTGGCAAGCCTCTGACTGCCAACGTGACTTGGCGCTGGTCTTTGGATGGCGCTGTTAAAACGGGGATGACATATACCGTCCGTGGTGCAGATGTTACAGATACATCTACTTTGACGGTAGCGGCATACATAGGTAACGATGAGGTAGCTGTTGATGAGCTGACGTTTGTAAACGTATTGGATGGTCGAGATGGTGGAGTCGGGCCCAAAGGAGACCCTGGCAATGATGGTGTCGCTGGGCGTGATGGAAATAAGGTTTATACCTCAATATATGAAATGAGTGCCAACCAATCCGGTATTTATTTATCCGATTTGACACCTACCGCAAACCCTGCCAATCTCCCTCCAATAGGTTCAATAGTTATAGCACCGTCTGGGAAAATGTATCCCATTATTGCATTGAATCCAACTAGTACTCCTCCGTCGTACACAGCTGGAGCGCTAGTAGGGAATATTAAAGGACCGCAAGGCGATAATGGTCAAACACCCGTAGTTCATTGGGCTTATTCTGATAATGCAGATGGTACAGGTCTGACCACGTCTGATAATGGTCAGCGGTACATTGGACACTATTCGGACTATGACCAAATTGATAGCACGGACAAGACCAAGTATCGCTGGGCGGATAGATGGGCGAAGATTGAAGTTGGTGGTATTAATTTACTGACGGATACAGATGAGGAGACCGTTTATATCAGTAAAGACCCTGCTGCTATGGAATTTTTGCGAACGCCTTATGACTTGGCAAAGGTTTTTGATAAGCATGGTCTGGCGACATATACTCTGAGCTTTGATTTAAAGGCAGATAAGGATGGAGCGGTCCATGTGTATATGCAAAATGGGTCGGGGTCTCGCTATGGCGGTCTCCATGCGGACATCGGTGTTACGACGGAATGGAAGAGGTATCATGTGACCTTTACCCCGACAGAAGGAAATATGGAACTAAGCGAAAGCTTTTTGGCTTTCTACGGTGTTTATGGGACTGGTGTAGTGCCATATGCAAGAAAATTTCAACTGGAAAAAGGGACTGTCCCGACGGATTACGGTCTGAATCCAAATAGTATGCGAGTTGGCGGACGGAACTATCTCCGAAACAGCAGTTTTGTAGATGGTGTGTCCTATTGGCAAAATAATTCGGGAGCTGAACAATTTTCTTGGCGGTCCGTCCCAGAATTTGCAACACAGTTAGGGCGAAAGGGGTGTATCCATCTCTACAGTAATGGTCTTCCGCTTGATTCTTTAGGTATTTTCCAAGTAATACAAGATATGCAGTTATCGGAACAGGAAAAAATTACTCTGTCATTTGATGTAGTGGGGCGAGAGGGGAACGATAGCGGATTGATGGTGATTATAAACAATCATTTGTTTGATGTTAGACAGATTATTCCTGCTAGTTCCATACGCACCTACAGTAAATTTACTAAGACTAGCCTTGAGAGAAAAGCATTGACCTTCACAATCCCCAAAGCTTGTGATGCCATTAGTGTCATTATCATCTTCCATGGCGGTATAACAGGGGATGTCGTCCTAACAGATTTAATGTTGGAGAGAGGGTTAGTGGCAACAAGCCACCAGGAGTCACCTTCGGATATTGCAGACCGCATTGGTGTAAAAGCCGACCAAGCATTGACCCAAGAGCAACTCAATTTACTAAACGAGCGGGCGCAGATACTTGATGCAGAGCTTAAAGCAAAGGCGTCTATGGATGCGCTTAGTGACCTCGAGAAAGCTTATCAATCATTTGTAAAATCAAATGCAGATAGCCAAGCGAAAGCAGAAGCGGATTTGGCAGAGGCTGGTAGACGGATTGAGTTGTTGGTCACGCAGTTTGGAGGTTTTAAAGAGCTGAAGACCTTTATTGATACTTATATGACTAGCTCTAACGAGGGCTTGATTATCGGTAAGAATGATGCAAGCTCAACCATTAAAGTGTCAAGCGATAGAATTTCTATGTTTTCGGCAGGTAAAGAAGTTATGTACATTTCGCAAGGTGTTATTCATATAGACAATGGTATCTTTACTGCCTCTGTACAGATTGGTAAATTTAGGACTGAACAATATCATCTCAATGTCGACATGAATGTCATACGGTATGTTGGGTAGAAAGGGATAGATAATGGCAAAATTTAGTAATGCGAGTGGGTCTTTGTACTTAAATGTGTATATTGAGCCAGGCGCACAAAATATAGCTGCTAACACAACTGTTGTCAATTGGCGAATAACTGTAAGTCGTACAGGTGCTTACTTGACACGCAATGAGCAAGGAGATAGTACACTTAGTCTCGATTTAAATGGTGGCAGAGTACACACTTCAAACCCTCGTTGGCGAACATCTGGTGAGGAATTTCTGATGGCTAGTGGTTCGACAACTGTTGGACACAACGCAGACGGCACAAAGAGTTTTCCGTTTTTGGCAACATTTAACCCTAACAACGGCTTTCACGGTGTTATCACTGTATCGGGAAATATTGGTCTGGCAACTATCCCACGTTCCAGCTCTGTATCTGTTGGTACGGGAACTATTGGTAGTGCACTTACTATTAATATCAACCGTCAAAGCTCTAGTTTTAAACATACTGTTAGATATGCGTGGGGCAATAAACAAGGAACAATCGCAAGCAATGTAGATACGTCTACAAGTTGGACTATCCCACTCGATTTTGCGAATGACATTCCTAACACAACAAGTGGCACAGGGACAATCTTTGTTGACACATATTCTGGTAGCACCAAGACAGGTACACAACAGGTCACATTTACAGCAAATGTGCCAGCAAGCATGAAACCTACATTTTCTGGTGTTACTCTGACAGACACTAATGGAGTGGCGAGAAGTCTATTGTCTGGCAACAATTTCTTGCAAATTATTTCTAATATCCAAGTAACATTTAATGGACATGCTGGTACGTATGGTTCAACCATCACAGGTTTTAGGGCTGAATTGGTCAATAAAAACCAGGTCACGAACTCAAACGGTGGCAATCTCGGCATCATGAATTTTAATGGCTCAGCAACAATCAGAGCTAGTGTGCTTGATAGTCGAGGTAGATGGTCAGATACAAGAGATATTACTATTAATGTCATAGAGTATTTTGCCCCTGTTCTGAGCTTTACAGCACAGCGAACGAGACAGACACCCAATATCATCCAGATAGTTAGAAACGCTAAGATAGCACCAATTACGCTATCTGGTAGTCAAAAGAACATTATGACCTTGACTTTTAAGGTTGCGCCTCTTGGTAGTACGAGTTACACCGCTGACAATGGTAGTGCGTCTGGCAGTTGGACAACTCAACACACTCTAAGTAATTCAGCGGCTAATATGGCAGGTAATTATCCAGCTAATAAGTCATTTACTATCATAGGTACGTTGTCTGATAAATTTACAAGTGTCGAATTTTCAGCAACCGTAGCAACAGAGAGTGTTGTGATGAGTTATGACAAAGATAACCGCTTTGCGATTGGTAAAATCGTTGATACGAACCTTCCGGGAGGGTCTGTAGAGTCAACTGGCGGATATTACTTAAACGGTAAGTCGATTCAAAATCATCGATTGACAGAGAACACCGGTCAAGCTATACCGGCTTTTAGTGATTGGAATAATTACGTTGATACTGGCTTTTACTACGGAGAACGTATGGCAAATCAGCCTCCATTTGATGGGCAGAATCAATGGAAGTACATCAAAGTAAGCAAGCACGATAATGATTGGGTACTCCAGGAGTCGATTGACTTTAGTGGTATAATGTCTTGCTATCGAGTTAAGGTAGCCGGCAGTTGGCAACCGTGGAAAATTGTGGTGACAGAAGACCATCCACTCTTACAAGAAAAGCCACTCAAGACATTGACGATGGGATTTCCGTATGGGCTTAATGTAACGATGACAAGAAAAGATAATTTTGTTACCGTTACATTAAACAGACGTATCACAAACATTGATGTCTTTGAGAATAGAAGAATGATAGAAACAATACCAGCAGGATACCGCCCAACAGCTCAAGTTCATTTAGTATTTGTCCCAAACTCAGGTACTATAACTAAAGCACCATCTATTCTGCATCTAAATGCAGATGGGACAATAGATATGACAAATGGAACAAGTGGACAACACGTTTATACAGGTACAATTAGTTACGTGACTAATGACCCATATCCAAACTAAGAATACGTAAAAAATCCCTAGAAATCTATCAGATAATGAAATCATGAAGGAGGTAAAGACTATGTTAAAAGTTACCAAAACACGCCAAACAACGGTAGAATTTATTGTAATTGAGGACAAGCAAGAGAAACTTGTCAAAACCACAGTAATCAACACGGGTGCCGATGCGGTTTCGACTGTTTATGAAACATTACATGAACCAGAACTCTATGCCAAAAATCGTCGAGATATGCGCAAGCATGAGCAAGAGTTGCGAGAGTTACGCTATAAAATTGAGGATGAGATTTTAGCTGAACTTGAAGCAGAGAATGCTGAAACAGACTGAGGGGGTGAATGAGTGCTACCTTGGTTGAAAGATAGTGCTGTCTTGGTCGCAATTGTCACGGTGTCTGGTGGGGTCATTGGTACTTTAATTAGTACAGTAGCTGACTTTTTCATCAAACGCCGTGACAACGAGGTCAAGCGAGGACAAAAAGAAATCATCCAGTCGTTGGATGTCTTAAAAAACGACAATATAAAAATAAAGGCAGACTTAGCTAGTAATGCAGAGGAACTTGACAAGCTAAAAAAGAACTCTAAGGACATCACTAGATACCGCTTGTATCACGACATGACAAAAGACATTCTAAATGGCTATACCACATTAGAAAACAAGCGTGAAATAGCTAAACTATTTGACTCTTACAAAATGTTGGATGGAAATGGTGAGATTGAAATGATGTATAAAGAGGAGTTTGTTGACTTGCCTTTGCGAAAGGAGAAGAAAGATGAAATTGACAAACAAGCAATATGACGTTGCCAAAACAACGGTAACCATCGTAGCACCAGCTGCAATCACTTTAATTTCTGCTTTGGGTGCTTTGTATGGATTTGATGCAACAGTAATCAACGGAACTATTGCAGCCGTGGCGACTTTTGCGGGTACTGTACTTGGTGTCTCTAGCAAAAATTACCATCAAGAAAATAATTAGGGAGGCATATCATGAAAGCAATAGGGAAAATTCTACTGATTTTGGTCTTGATACCGCTATTTATTGTGATTAGCTTTGTTGTTTTCTTGGTTAGCCCGTTTTTAGAATTATTAATAAAGGGGGATTGACATGCTAAATCAGATTGTTTTGTATTCCAAGAATTTAGCCAATGCTAGAGCAGGTGTTGATAAAGACGGTGCATGGGGTTACCAATGCGCAGATTTATCTTGTTTTATTGTAAAAAATTGGCGTGGTGTTGACCTTTGGGGGAATGCTATTAATTTGTTAAATAGTGCAAAAGCGCAGGGCATTAAGGTTGTGCCGTATACGCCTGGTCTCAAACCTAAGGCAGGGTGGATTTTTGTTATGCACTACGTTGCAGGAGATGGTATTGATTATGGTCACACTGGCGTAGTTGTCGAGGACAGCGATGGCAACAGTATGCGTACCGTTGAACAAAACCTTGCGGGTAATCTTAACGTTGGCAGTCCAGCACAATATCATGTCCGTAGTATGAATGGTATGGTTGGCTTTATTGTGTTGGCAGATTCTCCAGATTCAGAACCAGCCAAACAAATAGAAACCGGTCGTATTGCTGAAACTGGGGTATTTACTTTGAACAGTACAGCAATCAATGTACGCCGACAGCCCCACCTTTCTGGCGAAATTGTCGCAACATATCAGATTGGCGAAAGTGTAACCTATGATAGCTATCTAACTGCTGCTGGTTACCGTTGGATTAGTTGGATTGGTCGTAGTGGCAAGCGTAGTTATATGGCTATTGGTCAAGTCGATGCTAACGGTCGCCGTATAAGTTTGTGGGGGACATTAAAATAGCCCATAACAGCCCAGATTTGGCTTTCAAATTGCAAGGGGTATGATTTACCCTATAATACAAAAATAATCGCTCCAGGGTAAAATCTGGGGCGATTATTTGTAAGTATTGAAGATGTGTCAAGAGTTTCTGCCCCAAATCCGCCCCAAAAGTTTATTTTTAGGAGGTTTTATACGAGGCGAAAAAGTAGTAAAACGGCGAAAGAATAGGCTTTTTGTCAACTAGTAAAAACCTATATACCTTTGTTTAATTCTTTGGTGATCATAATAATGTGCTTTCTAACAAGAATCTGTATTCACAAGTAAAGTGTTTTAATATAAGAGATAGTTTGTCGCTAATCAAGACAGTTTTTTGGGGGATGGGCTCAAGCCCAGCGCCACTTCTCAGAGTTCGTGTCAACATCTCAGCGCAGTGGTTGATTGGGTTTAACAGTCACTACTCTGACTGTTGGAGCTGTGCGGGAGTGGGAGTAAAATAGGCCGGTGGAGTGAAACAGTTTGGGGAACTGTTTCAGCTGGTCACCTTAAAACTAGAAAGTGATCATAGAAGTCGAACCTACGGTATTGGAAGTGAGGGAAACTCGTTTTGAGATCAATCGAGTTCTTTCTCACTCCCAAAAAACTAACGATGAATAGCTGATAAACTAGCCTTAGATGGAAGTGCTGAACTGTGAATACAGGTTCTTAAATCTTACTTATTAGTTTAACATGGAAAGACAAAAAAAGCATGTTTGAAAGATGAGATAACATAAATAGATATTGAAAACGGTTTAAAATTTGATATAATAAAAACAAAAAAGCACCGAATCGGTGCGCAAAATTGTGTACGGACAAAGCCTTATTTTAACTCGCTGTGTTGTTTCGAATGGTTTCAACAAAATCATTATATAGCATCTTATAGATATTTGCAAGAGTTTTTATAAAAAATTGTTGCACTCTAAACTAACATAGCGCTAAAACTAAATATAAATCTCCATAAGTATAACAAATCTTTCAAGAATGATAAAATTTTTGTTCTAAAAATAGCTAATTTCTTGAAATACCCCATCGAAAGTTTTATATTTTATTTATATTTAGGGATGTTATATTTGAGAGACTCATTAATCTCATAAATTTCACAAAAGCATCAAAATATAATAATCAAATTATAAGGAGTAAAACTATGATGAAGAAAAGTTACGCTATAGGAATAGATATAGGTACGAACAGCGTTGGGCACTGTGTTATGTATACAGAGAACTACAAAGTACCTTCCAAGAAAATGAAGGTATTTGGAAATACCGAAAAGCAGTACATAAAGAAAAACTTACTTGGCACCTTGCTGTTTGATGAGGGCAATACAGCAGAAAGTCGCAGACTAAAGCGAACAGCTCGCAGACGTTACACACGCCGCAGAAATCGTATGTTATACTTGCAAGAAATATTTGCAGAAGAAATCAATAAGATTGATGACAGTTTTTTCCAACGTCTTGACGATTCGTTTCTTATTGTTGAGGATAAACAAGGAAGCAAGCACCCTATTTTCGGGACCTTGCAGGAAGAAAAAGAGTACCACAAACAGTTTCCAACTATTTATCATTTAAGAAAACAATTAGCAGATTCTTCTCAAAAAGCTGATATTCGATTGATTTATCTTGCTTTGGCTCACATTATTAAGTATAGAGGGCACTTTTTATTTGAAGGGGATTTAAAATCTGAAAATAAAGATGTTCAACATTTATTTAATGACTTCGTTGAGATATTCGACAAAACTGTTGAAGGTAGCTATTTATCAGAGAATCTACCAAATGTTGCAGATGTTTTAGTTGAAAAAGTCAGTAAGTCTAGACGTTTAGAAAATATTCTTCATTATTTTCCAAATGAAAAGAAAAATGGACTGTTTGGTAATTTTCTTGCACTTGCCCTAGGGCTACAGCCTAATTTTAAAACAAATTTCGAGCTGGCTGAAGATGCAAAAATCCAATTTTCTAAAGAAACGTACGAAGAAGATTTGGAGGAGTTATTAGGTAAAATCGGGGATGATTATGCTGACCTATTTATCGCGACAAAATCCTTATACGATGGGATATTGCTGGCAGGGATCTTGTCAACAACTGATTCTATAACAAAAGCTCCGCTTTCTAGTTCAATGGTTAATAGATATGAGGAGCATCAAAAGGATTTAGCTTTACTAAAGAACTTTATTCATCAGAATTTGTCCGATTCCTATAAAGAATTTTTCAATGATACTCTAAAAGATGGTTACGCGGGTTATATTGAGGGTAAAACTACCCAAGAAGATTTTTATAAATTCGTTAAAAAAACAATAGAGAAGATTGAGGGAAGCGATTATTTCATTGATAAAATCGACAGAGAAGATTTTTTAAGAAAACAACGTACCTTTGATAATGGCTCTATTCCTCATCAAATTCATCTTCAAGAAATGCATGCTATCATCCGCAGACAGGCTGAATTTTATCCGTTTCTAGCAGAGAATCATGATAAGATTGAAAAAATACTAACTTTCCGTATTCCTTATTATGTAGGCCCGTTGGCACGTGGAAAGAGTGAGTTTGCTTGGTTAAATCGTAAATCAGACGAGAAGATTAGGCCTTGGAATTTTGATGAAATGGTTGATAAGGAAACTTCCGCCGAAAACTTCATCACTCGTATGACAAACTATGATCAATACTTGCCGGATCAAAAGGTTCTTCCAAAACATAGTCTGCTATATGAAAAGTTTGCTGTATATAACGAACTGACCAAGGTAAGGTATGTAACAGAACAAGGTAAGTCATTCTTCTTTGATGCCAATATGAAGCAAGAAATTTTTGATGGCGTATTTAAGGTTTATCGAAAAGTTACAAAGGAAAAATTAATGGATTTCCTTGGTAAGGAATTTGATGAATTCCGCATCGTAGACTTGATGGGTTTGGATAAGGACAATAAGAGTTTTAATGCCTCGCTCGGTACTTACCATGACTTGAAAAAAATAGTATCTAAAGATTTACTTGATAATCCAGAAAATGAAGACGTTTTGGAAAATGTTGTGTTAACTCTAACTCTATTTGAAGATAGAGAAATGATAAGAAAACGACTAGAGAAGTATAAGGATGTATTGTCAGAAGAACAACGCAAAAAACTGGAACGTCGCCATTATACTGGTTGGGGTCGGTTGTCTGCTAAGTTAATTAACGGCATTCGGAATAAAACTACGAGAAAAACGATTTTGGATTATCTAATAGATGACGGAACCAGTAATCGTAATTTTATGCAACTGATAAACGATGATACTCTATCATTTGTAGATGAAATCAGACTAGCACAAGGTTCTGGAGAAGCAAAAGATTATCGCGCAGAGGTGCAAAATCTTGCCGGAAGTCCAGCCATTAAAAAAGGAATCCTACAAAGTTTAAAAATTGTGGATGAATTGATAGAGGTTATGGGATATGATCCTGAGCATATCGTTGTTGAAATGGCTCGTGAAAATCAGTTTACGAATCAAGGTCGCCGTAATTCGCAACAGCGCTATAAGAAAATAGAGAATGCGATTAAGAATTTAGACCGCAACTTGAATTCAAAAATTCTTAAAGAATATCCAACAAATAATCAAGCGTTGCAGAATGATCGACTTTTTCTCTATTATCTTCAAAATGGAAAGGATATGTATACTGATGAAGAGTTAGATATTGATCAGCTCAGTCAATATGATATTGATCATATCATCCCACAAGCATTTATTAAAGATGACTCATTAGATAATAAGGTATTGACTAAATCTGCTAAAAACCGAGGTAAGTCTGATGATGTGCCAAGCCTCGAAATTGTTCATAAAAAGAAAAACTTCTGGAAACAGTTATTAGATTCTCAACTTATTTCACAACGTAAATTTGATAACCTGACCAAGGCGGAGCGAGGTGGGTTGACCAATGAGGATAAGGCAAGGTTTATCCAGAGACAATTAGTGGAAACTAGACAAATCACAAAGCATGTGGCTAGAATTTTGGATACGCGCTTTAATACGAAGTTGGATGACACTGGAAATAGAATTCGTGATCCGAAAGTCAATATTATTACCTTAAAATCAAGCTTAGTATCCCAATTTAGAAAAGACTATCAATTGTATAAAGTACGTGAAATCAACAATTACCATCACGCTCATGATGCCTATCTGAATGCAGTAGTAGCAACAGCTTTATTGAAAAAGTACCCTCAGTTAGCACCAGAATTTGTTTATGGAGACTATCCAAAATACAATAGCTATAAATCTCGTAAATCGGCAACCGAGAGGGTCTTATTTTATTCTAATATCATGAACTTTTTCAAGCGAGTTGTGAAGTCTTCCAAAACAGGGACGGTAAAAATTAGACCTATTATTGAGGTAAACAAGGAAACCGGGGAAATTGTTTGGGACAAAAAGTCGGACTTTAGAACGGTTAGAAAAGTCTTATCTTATCCGCAAGTGAATGTTGTGAAAAAAGTAGAGATGCAGACTGGCGGATTTTCTAAGGAATCCATTTTACCACATGGTAATTCGAACAAACTCATTCCTCGAAAAACCGAAAAATTCTATCTTGATACAAAAAAATATGGTGGATTTGATAGCCCAACAATTGCTTATTCAATTTTACTAATTGCAGATATTGAAAAAGGGAAGGCCAAGAAACTAAAGAAGGTCAAAGAACTCATTGGTATCACCATTATGGAGAGAATGGCATTTGAAAAAAATCCTATTGAGTTTCTTGAACATAAGGGGTATAAGAATATTCAAGAAAGGAATATTATAAAACTACCTAAATACAGTCTATTTGAATTAGAAAATGGACGGCGAAGACTTCTAGCTAGTGCGAAGGAGTTGCAGAAGGGAAATGAAATAGTTTTACCACCTCACTTGGTGACACTGCTATATCATTCAAGTAATATTCACAAAATCACTGAGCCCATTCACTTAAACTATGTTAATAAAAATAAACATGAGTTTAAAGAACTTTTGAGACATATATCAGATTTCTCTACTAGATACATTTTGGCTCAAGATCGTCTGAGTAAAATAGAAGAATTGTATGATAAAAATGATGGAGATGATATTAGTGATTTGACGAGTTCATTTGTAAATCTGCTAACCTTTACGGCTATTGGGGCTCCAGCTGCATTCAAATTTTTAGGTTCCGTTATTGATCGTAAACGTTACACTTCAATCGCTGAGATTTTAGAAGCTACCCTCATTCATCAGTCTGTGACTGGTCTCTACGAAACACGTATTGATTTGAGCAAATTAGGAGGAGACTAATGGGCTGGCGGACTGTTATTGTAAATACACACTCCAAACTATCATATAAAAATAATCATTTAATTTTTAAAGATGCAACTCGGACAGAAATGATTCATCTGTCCGAGGTTGACATCTTATTGCTGGAAACAACTGATATTGTGCTGTCTACGATGTTGATCAAGCGATTAGTAGATGAAAATATTCTGGTTATTTTTTGTGATGATAAGCGACTACCAACAGCACACTTGATGCCTTATTATGCTCGGCATGATTCCAGTTTGCAGCTTTCGAGGCAAATTGACTGGGAAGAAGCAGTCAAAGCTGAAGTTTGGACACATATCATTTCCCAGAAAATACTAAACCAAAGTATCTATCTCAGTGCGTGTGGTTTCATTGAAAAATCTCAATCCGTCATGAATTTGTACCATAGCTTGGAGCTCTTTGACCCTAGTAATCGTGAAGGACATTCTGCGAGGATTTACTTTAATACTTTGTTTGGAAACGATTTTAATCGAGAACTTGATAATGACATCAACGCAAGTCTAGATTATGGCTATACCCTGTTACTTAGTATGTTTGCGCGTGAGGTTGTTCTTTCTGGCTGCATGACACAATTTGGTTTAAAACACGCTAACCAATTCAATCAATTCAACCTTGCTAGCGACATCATGGAACCTTTTCGGCCTATCATAGATCAGATTGTTTACGAAAATCGAAATCATAGTTTTGTTAAAATTAAGCGTGAATTGTTTACAATTTTCTCAGATACATTTCAATACAACAATAAGGAAATGTACCTGACTAATATTGTTAGCGATTATACGAAGAAAGTGATTAAGGCGCTCAATAATAAAGGGAAAGGAGTTCCTGAATTTAGGATATGAGTTACCGGTATATGAGAATGCTATTGATGTTTGATATGCCTACAGAAACAGTTGATGAAAGAAAGGCATATCGTAAATTCCGTAAATTTTTAATCAACGAAGGGTTTATTATGCATCAATTTTCAGTCTATAGCAAGTTACTCCTGAACAATTCAGCCAGTAATGCTATGTTGGAGCGACTAAAGGCAAATAATCCCAAGAAAGGTAATATCACACTTCTGACAGTTACAGAAAAACAATTTGCTCGTATGATTTATCTCCATGGTCAGCGAGATGACTGTATAGGAAATACGGACTCTCGAATAGTCTTTTTAGGAGAGGAGATTTGATATGAAATTGAACTTTCCGTTACTAGACGAAGCTCTGACGGTCGAGAAAGCAACTATTTTTGTTGTAGAGGATACGACAGTATTTTCTCGACTGGTTAGGAATTTATATCAATATCAAGATGGATCAGAATTAAAAATTTTCGACGAACAATTTAGGTCCATAAAAGATTCCGAGCTGATGGTGGTGACAGATATTTTAGGATATGACATTAATGCTGCACCAATACTGAAGCTCATCCATGCTGATTTAGAAAATCAATTAAATGAAAAAACAGAAGTGAAATCAATTATTGAAAAATTAGCAAATTCTATTACTGAACTAATCTCTTATGAATGTTTAGAGAATGAGCTTGATTTGGAGTATGATGAGATTACGGTTTTGGAGTTGATAAAGGCGTTAGGGGTCAAAATTGAAACTATCAGTGATACGATTTTTGATAAAATTTTCGAGATTTTACAAGTTTATCAATTTTTGAATAAGAAGAGATTTCTTGTCTTTATCAATGTGTTATCTTATTTGACAGTGGATGAAATTCAGAAAACTAGGGAGTATATTGAACTTTCCAATATGGATGTTCTTTTTCTAGAACCGAGAAAAAGAAAAGATTTCCCTCAGTATGTTTTGGATAAAGACTATTTCTTACTATCGGAAAATATGGTAAAATAAATACATACAGTACAAATATTAGAAATTATTCGAAACTGAAGTCTGGCTGAGACGAATGGCGCGATTACGAGATTTTGTGACAAAAAATAGTCTACGAGGTTTTAGAGCTGTGCTGTTTCGAATGGTTTCAAAACAAATGCTATCATAGTATTAACCTAAACGAAGTTTTAGAGCTGTGCTGTTTCGAATGGTTTCAAAACATAGAAACTTTAAAATCCGAGCTTGGTACGGTTTTAGAGCTGTGCTGTTTCGAATGGTTTCAAAACGGACGAGAGGTATTTTACAAAATTGTCAGAGTTTTAGAGCTGTGCTGTTTCGAATGGTTTCAAAACGTAGCTGTGCTAGTTAATCCGATGACCTACGTTTTAGAGCTGTGCTGTTTCGAATGGTTTCAAAACAAAACATTTACAAGTATTTATTCGGTGTTAAGTTTTAGAGCTGTGCTGTTTCGAATGGTTTCAAAACCCAATTGAGCCAAAAGCACAGTCACGTCCTGTTTTAGAGCTGTGCTGTTTCGAATGGTTTCAAAACCTATCACAGTTGACGTAGGCATACTGTGCTGTTTTAGAGCTGTGCTGTTTCGAATGGTTTCAAAACTCTACTTTAGCGGAGTGATAGACGCTATTGGTTTTAGAGCTGTGCTGTTTCGAATGGTTTCAAAACTAAAATTGGACCACATCTCACGACCAGTCTGTTTTAGAGCTGTGCTGTTTCGAATGGTTTCAAAACATTGTTTCATTTTTTGTTTACCTCCTAGACGTTTTAGAGCTGTGCTGTTTCGAATGGTTTCAAAACTGCCGGTGCATGGTAATGTATTAAAGTTATGTTTTAGAGCTGTGCTGTTTCGAATAGTACAATAAGCAGTAAGTTTATAAAGGAGGGGAGTAATTGGATGTCAAAACTGTTATTTTTTAATACTTCTATTTCTAACAGTAGTAGTGAATATTGTAACTTTAATTATCAAAAAAATCACTAAAGAGATCGAAAGAAATAAGTGGGGATGAAATTGATAAAGAGCTTAATTTGATAGGTCTTCCTGATTAAATTCTACTTTATATCACTGTTTTAATTTTTTCTAGTTTTTACGATAGCCTAGAAAATACTGTCGAAATTAATTCCCCTCCATTTTCCTCCAAGATTTCTAACTCGCCCTTGTCCCATCTCCCTCTCCATGCTATACTATATATAATCGTTTTACTTCAAAGGAGACAAAGATGACAAACCTAAAAGAGCAGGTTGGGATTAAGGCGGCGGAATTTGTGACGGACGGGATGATTGTTGGGCTGGGAACTGGTTCGACGGCATACTATTTCGTGCAGGAGATTGGCCGCCGGGTTGCAGAAGAAGGGCTACAGATCACAGGCGTAACGACCTCTCATGCTACGGCAGAACATGCTGCGTCCCTTGGGATTCCCCTGAAAAATATCGACGAAGTCGAGTATGTGGACTTGACGGTGGATGGAGCAGATGAGGTTGATGGAGACTTCAATGGGATTAAAGGCGGTGGTGCAGCGCTTCTCATGGAGAAGGTGGTCGCGGTCAACAGTAAGGACTGCATCTGGATTGTGGATGAGTCTAAGGTGGTTCAAACCCTAGGAGCTTTCAAGTTGCCGGTAGAAGTTGTACAGTACGGTGCGGAAAATCTTTTCCGACTATTTGAGAAAAAAGGGTATCGTCCAAGTTTCCGTATGCGTAATGGAGAAAAACATATCACGGATATGCAGAACTTTATCATTGACCTTGATTTGCGCAGAATAGAAGACACATATGCATTGGCGGAAGAATTGGATCGGACCGTCGGTGTTGTAGAACACGGTCTCTTTATTGGATTGATTTCCAAGGTAATTGTTGGTACACCAGAAGGACCGAACATCATCGAAAAGAAATAAATTGAAAACGCTTCTCATTTTGGTACAATGAGAGGCTTTTTTATGATATAATGAAAACACGAACGTTTAGACTCTTCAAAAATCTATCCCCTTACCTCGTAGCAGTCAGACGATAGGTACTGAAAAAGCGATAGCTGAACAGCAGGCAGTGAAGCGAGTAACAGTATCTAGTTTTGATGGTTAGGAAGTTTGATACCGAGAGCTGTGACTGTATAAGTATTGCACCCCATTAAAATGTTTAGATGTGGTAACGATAATTTCCAGTCTAGCAACTTGGTTGGACGCTGATTTTGGTTGAATCTAACTATATCAAATAAAGGAGACAATTATGCCTAAATTTAAACGTGTTCACTTGGTAGTTATGGACTCTGTCGGAATCGGCGCAGCACCAGACTCAGATAAATTTTTCAATGCGGGTGTAGCAGATACAGAATCTGACACTCTCGGTCACATTTCTGAAAAAGCTGGGCTTGAGGTGCCTAATATGACCAAGATTGGTCTTGGAAATATCCCTCGAGATACAGCGCTTGCGACAGTTCCTGCTGAAAGCCATCCAACTGGTTACGTGACCAAGTTGGAAGAAGTATCGCTTGGTAAGGATACCATGACTGGACACTGGGAAATTATGGGTCTCAATATTACTGAGCCATTTGATACATTCTGGGATGGTTTCCCTGAAGAGATTTTGACAAAAATCGAAGAATTCTCAGGTCGTAAAATCATCCGCGAAGCAAACAAGCCGTATTCAGGTACAGCTGTCATTGATGACTTTGGCCCTCGCCAAATGGAAACAGGAGAGTTGATCGTCTATACCTCCGCAGACCCTGTGCTTCAGATTGCGGCCCATGAAGACATTATTCCACTTGATGAGTTGTATCGTATCTGTGAATACGCTCGTTCCATTACCCTTGAACGCCCAGCTCTTCTAGGCCGTATCATCGCCCGTCCATACGTTGGTGAGCCAGGCAATTTCTCACGAACTGCCAACCGTCACGACTATGCAGTATCACCGTTTGAAGCAACAGTACTCAACAAACTGGCAGATGCGGGTGTACCAACTTACTCAGTTGGTAAAATCAGTGATATTTTCAATGGTTCAGGTATTACAAATGATATGGGTCACACCAAGTCCAACATGCACGGTGTCGATGTGTTGATTGATACTCTGAAGTTATCAGACTTCGAGGAAGGTTTCTCCTTTACAAACTTAGTTGACTTTGATGCTGTGTATGGTCACCGTCGCAATATCGAAGGCTACCGCGATTGTTTGCAAGAGTTTGATGCACGTATTCCAGAGATTATTGACAATATGCGTGAAGATGACCTGCTCTTGATTACTGCAGACCACGGCAATGATCCATCCTATGCTGGAACAGACCATACACGTGAATATGTGCCACTCTTGGCATACAGCAAGGCTTTCAAAGGTAGTGGTGTCTTGCCAGTAGGTCATTTTGCGGACATTTCAGCAACCGTTGCGGAAAACTTCGGAGTGGACACAGCCATGATTGGCGAAAGCTTCTTATCACAATTGGTTTAATGGAGAAGCTAACGGTCTATTACAATCCTGACTGTAGCAAGTGTAAAAAATTAAGAATATTGCTGTCCAGTCAGGATATGGAAGTCAAGTGGGTTAATTATTTGGAAACGCCATTAAGGGGAGCTGAATTGACAGCTCTCTTGGAAAAAATGGGCAGTCAGCCTTCAGCAGTTATTCGGTTGACAGAAGAAGAGCGAGCAGGTTTGTCAGAAGAAGAAATCTTTGAGCGTTTAGTGGAAGAGCCTGCTCTTCTCAACCGTCCCATTATCGAGCGAGAACAGACAGCCTTCCTCTGTCGTCCGCTTGAAATCATTAAAGAAAAAATGCCAGAATATGACTGGTCAGCTTATTTATAAAAGGAGAAAATATGAGTTTACTTGCAAAAATCAATGAAACAAAAACGTTCTTGGAAGAAAAAGGTTTGGTAAAACCTGAATTCGGTTTGATTTTGGGTTCTGGCTTGGGTGAATTGGCCCAAGAAGTTGAAAACGCCATTGTCATCGACTATGCAGATATTCCAAACTGGGGTAAGTCAACAGTTGTAGGTCATGCTGGTAAGTTGGTTTACGGTGATTTGGCAGGACGTAAGGTCTTAGCTCTTCAAGGTCGTTTCCATTTCTACGAAGGAAATCCGATGGAAGTTGTGACCTTCCCAGTCCGTGTTATGAAAGCCCTTGGTTGTGAAGGCGTGATTGTAACTAATGCTGCAGGTGGTATCGGCTACGGTCCAGGTACCCTTATGGCCATTACCGACCACATCAACATGACTGGTCAAAATCCATTGATTGGCGAAAATTTGGAAGAATTTGGTCTACGTTTCCCAGATATGTCAAATGCCTACACTAAAGAATACCGTGAAAAAGCCCATGCCATTGCGGAAAAATTGGGTATCAAGTTGGACGATGGTGTCTATCTCGGTGTGACAGGTCCTACCTATGAAACACCTGCTGAAATTTTGGCCTTCAAGACCATGGGTGCCCATGCAGTCGGTATGTCAACTGTGCCAGAAGTTATCGTGGCAGCTCACTCAGGTATGAAAGTCTTGGGTATTTCTGCTATCACAAACTTTGCGGCTGGTTTCCAATCTGAACTCAACCA
The DNA here is from genome assembly GCF_019754195.1 of Streptococcus sp. 2018037. NCBI lineage: Bacteria > Bacillati > Bacillota > Bacilli > Lactobacillales > Streptococcaceae > Streptococcus > Streptococcus sp. 2018037. The sequence goes on along the minus strand of NZ_JAIJZQ010000005.1, from coordinate 965 downwards.
CGAAGAAGTTGTAGAAGTAACCGAGCAAATCAAGGGCAACTTCAAAGGCTTGGTCAAAGCTATCTTGGCTGAGTTGTAAGCATTCGAAAATAGAACAAAGAGGTACATTACATGTCTATCCATATTTCCGCAAAACCAGGCGAAATTGCTGATAAGATTTTGCTTCCTGGTGATCCACTCCGTGCTAAATTTATCGCTGAAAACTTCCTTGAAGATGCAGTTTGCTTCAACGAAGTTCGCAATATGTTCGGCTACACAGGTACCTACAAGGGTCATCGTGTCTCTGTCATGGGAACAGGTATGGGAATGCCATCCATCTCTATCTATGCCCATGAATTGATTAACGAATATGGTGTGAAAAAACTAATTCGTGTGGGAACAGCAGGTTCTTTGAACGAGGATGTTCATGTCCGTGAATTGGTCTTGGCACAGGCAGCTGCGACCAACTCTCGTATGATCAATATTGACTGGCCAGAGTACGATTTGCCACAAATCGCTGATTTTGATCTTTTAGATAAGGCTTATCATATCGCCAAAGAACTCAACATGACAACGCATGTTGGCAATGTTTTATCATCAGATAGTTTCTATTCTCCAAAATTGTTTAGTCGCAACTTAGAATTAGGTCAACTAGGTGTCAAGGCTGTAGAAATGGAAGCAGCTGCACTTTATTACCTAGGTGCTAAGTTTGGCGTTCAAACGCTTGCCATTATGACGATTTCAGATAGCTTGGTTAATCCAGAGGAAGACACCACAGCAGAAGAGCGTCAAAATACTTTCACGGATATGATGAAAGTTGGTTTGGAAACTCTGATTGCAGAATAATTAAGAATAATTCTGGGAGTGGGAAAGACATCCATGATGGCTCCGCCTTCACCCACAGAATAATGAAAACGAACACAAAGCCCTCACTAGGTGTATAATCTTAGTGAGGGCTTTGTGGTTGACGAGTTAATGATGTTAGT